>VXPR01000116.1 GCA_009839405.1 Gammaproteobacteria bacterium | reverse complement strand
GGCGTCCTCGCCTTTTCTCGGAGGGGGGGCTGGTCGAATCTTCCGCGTTCCTCGGCGAAGCACAGCAGTTCGCTGGCACGGGCTGCTAGTCAAACAGGTTCGCAAGGTTCCGCTTCATCGAATCCGCGATGTAGAGCGCCACTGCTTGAATTGTGGTGGTGGGGTTGACGCCACCTGAGGTGACGAAGACGCTGCCATCGACGAGGAAGAGGTTGCGCACGTCGTGGCTGCGGCCCCACTCGTTCACCACCGAGCGCTCCGGGTCCTTGCCCATGCGGGCCGTGCCAAGCAGGTGCCAGCCGGCCATGCGTATGGGAGACGCCGCCGGATGCACCTCCACCGCCCCGGCGGCGCGCATCGCCTCCGCGCCGTGGGCGAGGCCGTGATCGAGCATTCGGCGGCTGTTCTCGCTCAAGGTGTAGCTCACTTTCGGCGCGGGAATGCCGTCGGAGTCGGTGAGTTCGTCATCGAGCGTCACGCGGTTGTGTTCCTCCGGCAAGTCCTCGCAGCAGATGCCGAGATGCACGGTGCGGTCGTAATGCCGCCGGAACGCTTCGTGATGGCGCTCCCCCCACGGAATGCTGCCGCTTGCCAGCCCTCCCATTGCCGTCTGTACCGCCGAACCGCCCCGCGTGATCTGCATGTCGTAGCCGCGCACGAAGCCGCGCTCGGCATCGGTTTCGTAGAACTCCTGGCTCAACATGCAGGTGCCTTGCGGGCCGTAGTGCGAGGCGAGTGGCTCGTCGAACACCCCGGCCACCATGCCCCAAGGGTGCAGCATGAGGTTGCGGCCAACCAGGCCCGAGCGATTGGCGAGGCCGTTCGGGAAGCGCGCGGAGGTGGAGTTGAGCAACAGCCTCGGCGTGCCGACGCCGTTGCAGGCGACGATCACGACTTCCGCGCGCTGATGCTGTTCCACACCGTCGGCGTCGTAGTAGGTGACGCCGGTGGCCATGTCGCGCTCATCAACCGTGATCTCGCGCACGCGGCAATTCGTGCGCAGTTCCACGCCGGCACGCTGCGCCATCGGCCAGTACGACACATCGGCGCTGCTCTTGGCACCCTGGGCGCAGCCGGCGTTGCATGGGCCGAGGTTCAGGCACTTGTCGCGCCCCTCGTTGGGGGGCGTGACGATGGCACTGTCCGAAGGCCACCAATGCCAGCCGAGGTTGTTGAAACCCCGTCCCATGGCCTCGCCCATTCGCCCCAACGGCACCGGCGGCAGCGGCGGTTCATGCGCGGGGATTGCCGGGTCGCCGGCAAGGCCGGAGACGCCGATGTTGCTGTCGTTCTGGGCGAAGAAGGGTTCGAGCGCCCAGTAGTCGATGGGCCAGTCGTCGGCCACCCCGTCGAGGGACCGGACACGGAAATCGGAGGGATGAAAGCGCGGGAAATGCGCCGAGTAGAGGATGGTGCTGCCACCCACGGCGTTGTAGTTGAGCACAGCGATGGGCGAGTCGGTGTCGTTGACTGGGTAATCCGACGGCAGTTGCCGAATGTTGGGGCTCGGCGCGAACTCCTGCGCCCGCGCCGTCTCCCAGTCGCGCCGCGTGCTCGGATATTCGGCAGGATTCATCCACCCGCCCTGCTCGAGGCACACAATCCGCATCCGCGTCTCGGCGAGACTCCAAGCCACCGCCGCCCCCGACGCACCCGCACCGATGATGAGCACGTCAACCACATCGTCTGCCATCACGAACCTCCCTCGCTTCGGGCACACTCTAACCCTCGCGGAGCGGAAAACCCCGCATAATGGCGCGTTCACACTAAAAGGCTGGGTTTCTATGGACCAGGGCCAGCTGGCCGCCGCGCGGCAAGGCTTGATCGACGATGGCTACTGCCTCATCGACGACGCGATGGCGCATGCCGATATAGAGCGCCTCCGGCGTTGGTCGGACGACTGGCTCGCACGCACCGAGCATCCGAAGCAGTGGAAGTATCAAGGCTCGGACGTCAAGATTTCCGGCGTTCGCGCCCACCGCGCCAAGCGCTTCCACCACTTCCCCACCGACAGCACCGTGGACTTCCTCATCGAGCAACCCGCTGCCCTGCTCGAAGCCCTCGGCTTTGGCGAGTTCCGCTCCATCGGCCACTTCCAGATCATCTCCAAGCCCTCCGGCGGTCCGCCGCTCTACTGGCATCAGGACTGGATGCGCTGGGACGACCCCATGAGCCTCTCGCCGTGGCCACAGGTGGTGTTCCTCAACTGGTATCTCACCGAAACCCACGTCGCCAACGGCTGTCTGCGCGTCATTCCCGGCAGCCACCGCCATCGCATGGACCTGCACGGCCACCTAGTTCCGCCACATGAAAGCGGGGGCTACGAGGTGGAGGAAACAAACGAATGGATGTTCCACGACCACCCCGACGCCGTGGACGTGCCGGTGCGCCCAGGGCAACTGATGATTGGCGACGCCCGCCTCCTGCACGGCACCCACGCAAACACAACCGGCGAACGTCGCACCGTGCTGCTCGGCTGGTTCAACCGCAGTTCCATCGAGGTTCCAGACGGCTGGGATGACAAGGTGCCACGCGAAATCCTGGAACGCGACCCGGCATCGAAGTTCCCCGCGAACCGCGTGCCTGGTGAATACTTGCGCTGACCACGCCGGTCAAGGGAGACAGGAGCCATGAAGACCCGCCTGACCGCAGTTGTCGAACGAGAAGGCGACGGCTATGTTGCGCTGTGCCCCGAAGTGGATGTCGCGAGCCAAGGCAGCACGGTGGCAGAAGCGCGCGACAACTTGGCAGAGGCCCTGTCGCTCTTCTTCGAGACGGTGGGAGCCGGCGAGGCCAAGCGGAGATTGCGAAGGGAGAGGCACGTCATGGAAATCGAAGTGCCAGAGCATGTCGCTCCCGACCAATCGATGGGCCAGGGGCAGGGGCGAACCATAGAAGAGCATCTTGAGGAACTCGAACGCATCGGCGCATTGGTGCCCGCGGCTGTGCCGAAGCAGGAATTTCAAGCAGTCGAGAGGCGCCCTGGTGCGTTGGCCAGATTCCTGCGCGAGCGCAGGAAATGATGGTCTGCTATGTCGATACCTCGGCGCTGGCATCAATTGCATTCCGTGAACCAGACTCGCTGCAAGTTGCGGAGAGACTGGGAGAATTCACGCGCCTTTTTTTCTTCCAGCCTGCTTGAAGCAGAGCTCCGCGCCGCCTTCTTGCGGGAGGGTCTGCCCTTCCGAGACACGACTGTCGCACGCATTGAGTGGGTTCTTCCCACCCGACCACTTGCAGCAAAGCTCGCGGACGTACTCGGTGCGGGCTACCTCCGAGGAGCCGACCTTTGGCACGTCGCCACTGCGCTCTACAGCACTCCAAGAGCCGAGGACCTCTTCTTTGCAACCCTAGACGGTCGACAACGCGCCGTGGCGGAGGCTCTCGGTATTCAGGTTGCATTGCCTGCGTTGCTGTAGCAACGATGATCGTAGCGGCGATCTTCATCGTTCGCATGGTGACCGTTGCGGCTAAACCTCCAGCACCACCTTGCCGAAGGTGTCGTTGGTGGCCAGGAGTTCGTGTGCGGCGGCGGCTTGCTGGACGGGCAGGGTGGCTTCGACAATCGGCTTGATTGCGCCCGACTCGATCAGGGGCCAGACGCGCTCTTGCAGTGCGTCCATCACGGCGGCCTTGGCCGCTACGGTGCGGGCGCGGAGGGTAGAGCCGATGATGCGCTGGCGCTTCACCATCATCGCGCCCAAGGGCACTTCGGCGACCGCGCCGCCGAGCAGGCCAATGATGACGAGGCGGCCGTCGAGGTTCAGGCATTTCAGGTTGTCTGCGATGTAGGCGGCGCCGACAGGGTCGAGGATTACATCGACGCCGCCCCCAGACCATGCCCGCACGGAATCCGCGAAGCTGCCATCGTGTCGGTTGAAGCCCGCATCTGCGCCGAGTTCCACGCAGCGGTCGATCTTCGATGCCCGGCCGGCGGTGACATAGCAGGGGTTGCCGAACTCCCGGCACATCTGGATGGCGGCCGTGCCGACTCCGCTGGCGCCGGCGTGCAGGAGAATTCGCTCTCCGGGTTGTGCCGCAGCTTCGTGGAAGAGGTTGATCCAGGCCGTGGCGAACACTTCCGGCAACGCTGCGGCTTCGGCGAACGAGAGTCCCTTGGGCTTGGGCAGAACCTGGCCCGCGGGCGCTACCACCACTTCGGCATGGCCGCCGCCGGCAAGCAGGGCGCACACTTCGTCGCCAGGCTTCACCCTCGTGACGCCCTCGCCCACTTCACGCACGACGCCGGCGCATTCGAGGCCGAGGATCGGGCTGGCCCCCGGCGGCGGCGGATAGCCGCCGGCGCGCTGGGCGAGGTCGGCGCGGTTCACTGCCGTCGCGCGGTTGTCGATCTTCACTTCGCCGGCGCCCAAGGATGGTTCGGAGGCGTCGCCCCAGACGAGTTCGTCGCCTTTCACCAAGATCGCTTGCATCGCATCCCCCTCCTTCGCCCTACCAAGACATCCGCACCTTCACGCCACGCCCGTGCAGATAGTTCTTGAGACCGCTCACCTTGTAGTCGCCGTAGTGCACCATCGAGGCGACCAGGGCCGCATCCGCCCTGCCTTCGGTGAGGACGTCAAACAGGTGCGCCGGCAATCCCGCGCCACCCGATGCGATTACCGGAATCCGCACCGCTTCACTGATCTTGCGGGTCAGGTTCAGTTCGTAGCCCTCGCGGGTGCCGTCGGCGTCGATGGAGTTCACCACCAGTTCACCGGCGCCGAGCCGTTCCCCTTCTCGTGTCCAGGCCAGCGCGTCGATACCCATCGGCGTACGCCCGCCGTCGATCACCACTTCGTAGCCTGACGGGTGGCGTTCGTCGGGCGTCACTTGGCGGATATCCATCGACAGGACGACGTTCTGGCTGCCGATCGCGTCCGCACATTCGGCGATGAGTGCGGGACGGCGCACGGCGGCGGAGTTGACGTTGATCTTTTCCGCACCTGCGAGGCGCAAGTCGGTGGCGTCCTCAACGGAGCGCACGCCGCCCCCCACGGAGAGCGGAATGAACACCTCGGCCGCAACGGCCTCCACCACGTCGAGGATGATCCGGCGCTTCTCGCTGCTGGCGGTGATGTCGTAGAAAACGAGCTCGTCCAAGCCGTCTTCGTAATACTCGCGCGCCTTGGCTACCGGATCGCCGATGTTCTTGGTGTCGACGAAGCGCACGCTCTTGGCCAGATGGCCGTCGCGCACGTCGAGGCAGGCGATGACGCGCTTGCTAAGCATGGCCGTCCCAC
>VXPR01000079.1 GCA_009839405.1 Gammaproteobacteria bacterium | reverse complement strand
GAGAAAAGGCGAGGACGCCTTTTCTCGACTCCCCCGCAAGGGGGGAGTGACAGGGAGCGCGGACCGCTCTGGGCGGGGTTGACGGGAAGGGGCCCGCGCTCCGGGCCTGCGGGGGAATCGGGCGCGCTTGCGCGCACCCAACGGCTAGCGCCGGGCCAAGGAGTCCAGCCATTTGTGCATCCGCACAGCCGTCTCCTGGCCTTGGTAGTAGCCGGGGATGGTCTTGCCAAGGGCGAAGCCGGCGGCGCGGTAGAAGCGCTGGGCGCCTTGGTTGCGCGCCCGCACTTCGAGGTCGATGCGGTCCAGGCCAGCCGTGTGTGCCGTCAGCACCAACCAGTCGAGCAGTTCCCGACCGAGGCCCTGGCGCCGGCAGCGGGGGTCCACGGCGAGCAGGTTGAGGTGGGCGGTCTCGAAGCCGAATCGCATCGCCGCGAAGCCCATCAGGGTGCCAGCGGCAGCCTCGGGCAGCGGCGTTTGCAGGCGCGAGACGATCACAGACGACTCGCTGTCGCGAATCATGGCGCGGATGGCTTCCGGTCGCCAACGCCATTGCAGGCCGTGCTCGATCTCGTCGCGCGACATGCGGGCGATGTCACCGGCATCGCGCATGGCGGCAAGTTCGATGGCGGTGAATCGCGTTTCCATTGTATGGTCGTGGCGTCAGCCTGCGTCGCAGGGCTGGCAGGGGAGGGTAAGCGGCCGAGGGCCACACGGGTAATGTCGCGGGTCGCGAGCCTGGCCGCCGTGCCGCGTCCGGTGCGCCGTTTGCGACAAACAGTGCCCGACAGGGAAGGAGCGAGATTTGGACTTCGACAAGGTCACACTGGATTTCGATGAGAACGTGGCAACCCTGCGATTCAACCACCCTGAGGTGTTGAACGCCATCGGTGCCGAAATGATGCAGGGCCTCGACGCGGCGCTCGCTGAAGTGGAGGACCCGAACAACGGCATCCGCTGCCTGCTCATCACCGGTGTGGGGCGCGGCTTCTGCGCCGGCGCTAACCTATCGGGCCGCGGCGACGGCAAGGGCGGTGCCGGCGGTACTTTGCGCAGCTCGTATCACCCGCTGTTTTTCCGAATGAGAGAGCTCGACATGCCGATCGTCACGGCCGTCAACGGCGCCGCCGCTGGCGTCGGCATGAGCTTCGCGTTGTTCGGCGACATTGTCTGCGCGTCGAAGGGCGCGTTCTTCCTGCAGGCCTTCGCCCGCATCGGGCTCGTGCCGGACGGCGGCGCCACGTTCTTTCTCCCGCGCATGGTCGGCTGGGGCCGAGCGATGGAGCTCTCGCTGTTGGCCGAGCGCTTGCCAGCCGAGCGCGCCCATGAGTGGGGCTTGGTGAACCGGCTCTACGACGACAACGACGCCCTGATGGAAGGCGCGGGTGCCATCGCGACGCAGCTCGCCGGTGGCCCTGCGTCCCTCGCCATGATCCGACAGGCCTATTGGGCAAGCTGGGACAACTCCTACGAGCAGCAGCTTGACCTCGAGGCCCGCTTGCAGGCGCGCGCTGGGCGAACGAAAGACTACGCGGAGGGCGTTTCTGCCTTCCTGCAGAAACGCGACGCCGAGTTCAAGGGCGCGTGAAGGCGACGGGAGGGACGGATATGCAAGGACGGGTTGCGCTGGTTACCGGCGGCGGACGCGGCGTCGGTCGCGCCATCTCGCTGGCGCTCGCCGCCGACGGTGCTGCGGTTGCGGTCAACTATCGCCGTGACAAGGCCGCGGCCGACGACACGGTGGCGGAGATCCGCACTGGCGGCGGCACTGCGGTCGCATACGGTGCTTCGGTGGACGACTACGATCAGAACGCTGCGATGGTTGCCGAAGTGGAGGCAGACTTGGGTGCCATCGGCATCCTCGTCCACAACGCCGGCATCGCCAGTCGCGGCATGTCGGTGGTGGATACCGAACCCGACGAACTGCGTCGCGTTATGGCAACGCACGCGCTCGGCCCACACTACCTCTCCAGGCTTGCGATTCCGAAGATGCGCACGCTCGATCGGGGCGATGTGGTGATGATCTCCAGCGTCGCCACACGCGGGCTCTCCGCCAACGGAGCCCCCTACAACATGGGCAAGACGGCCTTGGAGGCGCTTGCCGTCACCTTGTCCCGCGAGGAACGCAACAACGGCATCCGGGTGAACATCGTCGCCCCGGGACTCGTGGAAACGGAGATGGGCCGCCGCCTGATGAAGGCAACCGCTGGCGTCACGGACCTGCGCACGCTGGACTCCGCGAGCCCCTTCGGCCGCGTCTGTCAGCCGGAAGACGTAGCCAATGTGGTTCGCTTTCTGGTCTCGGAACAGAATACGTATGTGACAGGCCAGAGGATCTACTGCGACGGCGGCGGACCCGGCTAGCGCATGAGGAAGGCCACCCGAAGAAGGGCGACGCATGCGTCGCCCTGTCCGGCCGGGTGCATCGCCGCCAAAGTCCGACAGGCTGCTCGGCGCCAGGCGCGGAGCAGCCGGGCACTAACGGCCTTGTGTCAGGGCCGCCCCAAGGTCACCTCGTCCACCGCCGCCACCAAGGTTTCGACGATCAGGCCCGTTTCCTCCTCGTCGATGATGAGCGGCGGTCCAAGCACCACGATGTCGCGGACAACGCCTGTGCCGCCGGCATAGAAGAAAACGCCGCGTTCAAGGCCCGCTGCCATGATGCGCGAGGCGACGTGGTCGCTGGCGGGGAAGGGTTCGAGCGTGTCGCGGTCCTGCACCACTTCGATGGCTTGCAGCATGCCGCGTCCGCGCACCTCGGCCACATGAGGATGGTTGGAGAAGGCCGTGGCGAGGCGCTTGCCGAGTTCCTCGCCCACGGTTGCCGCGCGCTCGACGAGATTCTCGCGCAGGAGGATGTCGAGGACGCGATCGGCCGCGGCGCATGCACCGGCGTGGGCGCCGAAGGTGTGGAACATCACCATCATGCCGGCGTCGTCGAGGGCCTCGCCGATGCGTTCCGTGGCAAAGACGCCCGTGATGGGCGCGTAGCCGCCTCCGAGCCCCTTGCCGCCGACGACGACGTCCGGGACGAAGTCCCAGTGCTGGAAGCCAAACTTGGCGCCGGTGCGGCCGAAACCGGTCATCACCTCGTCTTGCAGGATGAGGATGTCGTGACGGTCGCAGATTTCGCGCACACCCTCCCAGTAGCCGGCTGGTGGCACGATGGCGCCGCCGCTCGCGCCGGTGATGGGTTCGGCCATGATTGCGGCGATGGTGTCCGGACCTTCCTCCGCAATCGTGCGTTCGAGATCGCCCAGGTAATGCTCGGCGCTGTGTGCCGCTTCGTCACCGGCGTCGCAGCGCAGGGGATAGGGGGTTGGCACGCGAGGATGGTCCGGCAAAGCATGCCTAAGGCCGGACTTGCGAGCCTCGTGGCCTCCTACCGCAGTCGTGGCGAGGGTGGTGCCGTGATACGACACCGAACGTCCGATGATCTTGCACTTTTCGGGCCGGCCGAGCGCAGCCTGATACTGGATCGCCAGCTTCATGGCCGTCTCGTTGCCCTCGGAGCCACCGCAGGTGAAATGCTGGCGCGTCAGCGTCGGCGGCAACCACTCGGCAGTGAGCCGCTCGGAAAGACGGCGGCGTTCCGGCGTTAGCCACACCGGCACGACATAGCTGTTGTTCAGGGTTGCGTCGCGCACCGCATCCGCCACCTCCTCCCGGCCATGGCCGATGTTGGTGACGATGGCGCCGCCGGCTGCATCGAGGATGCGAGCGCCATCCGCCTTGTGCAGCCAGGCACCTTCCGCACGCACGATTTCGGTGCTGCCGCCGTTGCCGTTGAAGGGCCAGCGCACTTCGCCGCCTTTGTCCATCGATCCTCCGAAAATCGCTCATTGCTGTTGCCCCGAGCACGCACGCATGGCGACCTGATTTGACGCACTGCCGCGCAAACGGGTATGACGTGCGGGATGATACGCGCACGTGACCTAAAGAAACGGGGAGCAACCATGCCGGAGCAAGTGGAAGGAATCGACGCCGACAACGTCACGGAGTGGGTCGCGCAGCGCATCCCTGACCTGGCGCCGCCACTCACGTTCTCGCTCATCGCCGGGGGCCACTCCAACCTCACCTACAAGTTCGTCGACAGCGCCGGCGCGGCCTATGTGCTGCGTCGCCCGCCGCTCGGCCACGTGCTCGAGAGCGCACACGACATGGGACGCGAGCATCGCATCATCTCGGCGGTGTGGGGAACGGACGTGCCGGTGCCGAAGACGTGGGGCCTTTGCGAGGACAACGACGTCAACGGTGCGCCGTTCTATCTGATGAGCTTCGTCGAGGGGGTGGTTCCACACGAGGCCGAGGTGGCCGAGACGCTGTCGGTGGCGGAGCGGCGCAGCGCCGGGGAGCACATCATCGACGTACTCGGCACCTTGCACCTGATTGACCCCGACGACGTGGGCCTTGGCACCCTCGCCCGCAAGACGGGCTATGTCGAGCGCCAGTTGAAGCGCTGGTCGGCGCAGTATCAGGCCACCAAAACGCACGAAATCCCGGAGATGGACGAAAGCGAACGCCTGCTTCACGCCGACGTGCCGGAACAAGTGGGATCGGCCATCGTCCACGGCGACTACCGTATCGGCAACATGATCCTCAAGGGCGGCCGCATGGCGGCGTTGCTCGACTGGGAGCTGTGCACGCTCGGCGACCCGCTTGCCGACGTCGGCTATCTGCTCAACAACTGGGGCCAGCCGGGCGAGGGCGCTTCCGACACGGCAAGCCCCACGGCGGTGGGTGGCTTTCCGGACCGCGACGAACTCTGCTCGGCCTACCAGAGCCGCACCGGTCGCGACCTTTCCCGCATCAACTACTACCGCGCCTTCTCCCACTGGCGCCTCGGCGCCATCACCCAGGGCGTGTACAAGCGCTACCTCGTCGGCGCGATGGGCAAGAACCGCGACTTTGACCTCGAGAAGTACAAGCTCGGCATCCACGCCCGGGCCGAGTCTGCGCTTGAGCTATTGACGACGTAATACGTCGCACTCAAGGCGCGACGTTGCCTGTAGCCGGCTTAAGGCGCAGCGGCACCTTGACGTGTGCGGCCTGCTAGTATCGGCGCGAAGCGCATACAGGAACGGCACGCATGGAGTTCTGGACCTTCCTCACCGTCGTGATCCTCGCCGGCATCGGGCTTGAGGCATACCGCGTTCATGTCAAGGGAAAGAAGGCCCAGGGCGGTGCGAATCTGGCCGACATCGAAGCGCGACTCGCCGCATTGGAGGCGGATGGCGCGCTCGAGGAT
>VXPR01000398.1 GCA_009839405.1 Gammaproteobacteria bacterium | reverse complement strand
CGTCGACCGGTCGCAGACCTGGCATGCGGTGCAGCCGGTGCAGTCCATGTCCGGCTTGCACATTCCGTCGACGCACGCCTCGTTGGCGCGGCAGCCGCCCGTGCACGTGCCCGTCGACCGGTCGCAGCCCTGGCACTCGGTGCAGCCGCTGCAGTCCATGTCCGGCTCGCACATTCCGCCGACGCACGCCTCGTTGGCCTCGCAATCGCTTTCGCATCGACTGTTCCTCTCGTTGCACGTCTCGCAGTCGCCGCAGCCGCCAGTGCATTGGCCGGTGGACGTGTCGCAGCCCTGGCACTCGGTGCACCCGCTGCACGCAAGCACGGGCAGCGCGCATGTGCAGTTCGGCGGCGTTCCGCTGCACTCATCGGGACACACCGCCGCCGGGCATGCCTCCGTGGGGTTTGTGCCCGCGCCGATCGGAACGCACTTGCGGCATTTCTGCGTCTCCGTCGTGTACGTCCAGCAGCTCACCCAGCCATCGGGGCAGGACGGCGTCGCGCTCGTGTCGCAATAGGTCTGGCCCCGAGGCCCGACGCGCGAGCCCTCGTCCGTGCAGAATGGGGCCCCGGCCTCGGTTTCGTAGCATTGGTCGTATCCTTCGGGACAGTCGACCTCGTCGCAGCTCTGCGCGGACGCGTCCAATGCGATTGCCATGGCCATCGGGAAGAGCCCGAAGGTCAGAATGCCACGCCAGGCGCCGCACAGCCCCAGGACCGTTGACTCGCTCGATTCCGGCGACACGCTCAGTTCCCTCTTCTTCTGTTTCGTCATTGGTGTCGGAGCCCACTCGGCCCGCCTACTCCACCGCCGCTATCAGGTCGCCCATCCGGGACGAGTCGAGCGCGCCCGGCGAGACCTCGACCGAGACGGGGCCCAGAAAGAGGAACGCCGGCGTGCCCGTCACGCCGAGCCTGCCGGCCAGCCGCCGGTTCGCCTCGATCCGCGCCGACACCTCGGACGACGCCATGTCCGCCCGCAGCCGCTCCGGATCGAGCCCCACCTCCGTTGCCAGGGCCTCCGGCAGCCCCGCGTCGCCGAGGTCGCCCGCCCAGGCCATCAGCGCCTCGTGCGCCTCGAGGTAGCGCCCCTGGAGGTCCGCGGCCAGCGCCAGGCGCGCCGCCCGGTTGCTGGGCTCGCCCAGGATCGGGTACTCGCGGAACTCCACACGCACCCCCGCGCGGGCCAGGGCGGCCCTGGCGGCGTCGAGCGACCGCCTGCAGAAGCCGCATGCGTAGTCGAAGAACTCAACCACGGTCACGGCACCCGAGAGGTCGCCGGCGGCCGGAACGCCCGCCTGGCCGACGACCTCCCCGCGCAGGCTCCGCACCTTGGCCGCGAGCCGTCGCGACGGGTCGGTTGCCTCCTCGACCACGTCCGGGTTCGCAAGCAGGTACTCCCGCACGAGAGCGCCGACGTCGGCAGGGTCGGCCGCCATACCCCGCGGCCCCGACGCGTCCGCCGTCGACCTCCCCCGCAGGCGGTCAATTGCTACCCGAACCCGCGAGGCGGCAGGCGCATCGCGGGACAGTGCCAGGTGCACGGGCTCGGACAGGCCCTCGAGGAAGGCCACGACGTTGCCGGCCGACTGCCGGGCGTCCGTGCGCAGGGTCGCCACGTGAGGGTGCGTCGGTTCCCGCTGCGCCGTGGGTGCGCCGGCGGACACGTGCAGCGCGGCAATCGGCCAGGGCGCGCCACCTGCATCGAAAAACGTGACGGTGGTTACGGCCGATCGGTTCACGGCAATGCGGGGAACCGCCTCGTCCGGCGCGAGCGACAGCTCCACGACGCGAGCGCTTGAACCCATGCCGTCGCCCAAGGCCGGCGTCGCCACGGCCACCAAGGCCGTGGCCGCGAACGCGGCCAGGAAGTGGACGGCTTCCCGTTCGGCGGTCGGCGCGTGGCTTTTCATGGGCTTGCCCTCCTGATGCGGCCTGTGCGGGGACGCCGTGGGCGCTGCGGTTGCGACGAGGGAGTTGAGGGGGCAACCGGCGCACCCACGGCGTCCCGCGGCCGAATACAGCAGGTGGCGCGGCGGGCGGACAAGAGGCGCGGGCTCCAATTGATACGCTTCGACCCCGCGTGACCAACTTTCTGTTGCCGCGGCGGCGCGCTGCAGCCAGGACGGGAACGAGGTCCGCGGCGGAGCTGCGTGGCAGGGACAGGAGGCGGTGACCGATGTTCGGTGCCCGAGCCGGGTGTTCGAATCGGGAGGCGACATCTGTCGACGAGGGACGAGCGACCCTATTGGCGACATCCTGCGCCCGTCAGGGCGCGCCGGCACGGGACAAGCCCGTCCCCCCCTACGGCCCCTCGACCCGCAACGGCGAGGGCGGGCCAAGCCGGTTCCCTACACGTCGGCCCGCTTGGCGCACATGCTATGGTTCCGAGTCTTCCCAACCAATCAAGAGGCACCCACATGGGAACCGTATTGAACGCCGACGATTTCGCCGGCGCGCGCGCCGTCCGGTCGGCGACGCTCAAGGAACTCGGCGTCGCGCCAATCTGCATGGCGCCGGGGGAAGAGGACGCCGGCCACAGTCACACCGTCGTCGAGGAAATCGTCATCGTCCAGAAGGGCGAGGGGCGCATCCAGATCGAGAACGAAACCTACGATCTCTGCCCAGGATCGGTCGCGGTGGTGCCGGCCGGCCAGTTCCACGCCATGTGCAATCCTGGCAAGGAGAACTTCGAGGCCGTCGCCATCTTCAACTCCAACGTTGATCGCGATGCCGTGGTGCTGAAGACGCGGGAACAGCACTTCGGGGAAGCGGAAAGCGACGAGACCGACGTGGATGCGCTGAAGGCCGAAATCGCGGAGCTCGGCAAGGCGGTACGCAGGCTGCAGAGGAAACTCGCCAAGTAAGAGGACGCTCCTGCGTCTTCCGGCGGGGCAACGTTGTCAACGCAATCGGTCGGATTGGTTGCCTGCCTTTGCCCGTCAGCGCGGCGGCTTGTCCACGATCACGCCGGATTCGGCAAGTTCCGCTATGCGGCCTTGGCGGTAGCCGAGCCATTGCGACAGCACCGCTGCGTTGTCCTGGCCGAGGCTTGGGCAGGGGCGCCAGTCTTCGCTGCCGATGCCGGACATGTGGATGGGGTTGCCGGGCATGGGCGTTGGGCCGGGCTCCAACGGGACGAAGAAGCCGCGATGCTGCACTTGGCTGTCGGCGGTCATGTCCGGGGTGGTGTTGACCGAGCCGGATGGTACGCCGGCCGCTTGTAGCTCCCTCGCGGCGGCCTGTTTGTCTCGAGTGCTCGTCCATGCCGTGACGGCGGAGTCGATGGCGTCGTGGTGGCGGCGGCGCGCATCAAAGTCCCAGTCGGGGTCCAATGCACCAAGCAGCGCACACAAGGCATGCCAGTCTTCGGTGTTGCGGCAGCCGAGTGCGAGCCAGTTGTCCTCTCCCGCGCAGCGGTAGACGCCGTGTGGCGCCATCTCGGGATGTCGATTGCCGAGGCGCGGGGCCCTGCCACCAAGCTGATGCTCGATGAGCCAAGGCCCGCACAGCGCCACGCCGCCCTCGTGCAACGCAAGCTCGACGAACGCTCCCTTGCCCGTCTGTTGGCGGCGGCGCAATGCCGTCATCACAGCGGCAGCAGCGTTCACCGCCGTAATTGCGTCCATGAGTGCCATGGCGGTGTTGCGCGGCTCGTCCGGGCCATAGCCCATGACGGTCGTGAGGCCAGACATCGGCTCTACACTGGGCCCGAACGCCACGCGGTCGCGCCAAGGGCCGCTCCTGCCGTAGCCGGGCGCTGTCACGCAAATGAGCCTTGGATTGGCTTCGTGCAAGCGATCGTGGTCGAGCCCCAGCGCCGGCATGGCGCGGGCGCTGAAGTTCTCGATCACCACGTCGGCCACGGCCACGAGTTCGAGAAAGGTCGCCCGCCCCGCATCGGTCTTGAGGTCAAGAGCCAAGCTGCGCTTGTTCCGTTGCAGCTTGACGAACACGGCATTGGCATTCCACGGCTCGTCGCTTGGCCCGCCGCCGATCCAGCCGCCGATGGGAGTTGCGCCACGATACTCGCGCGGACCCCGCCCCATCGGCCGCTCCACCTTCACGACAGCGGCGCCAAGGTCGGCGAGGAAACGCGTTGCCAAGGGGCCCGCCCAAACGTGGGTCAGGTCGAGGATGCGCACGCCGTTCAGGGGGCCAGGGCACAATCCGTCGCCTTGGCCCGCCTGCGGGGCGTTGCCGTGCGCGGCCCCGCCGATGCGCTGCGAAGCCTGCTGGGCGACCGCGCAGGTCGTACTTTCGGAGCGCGTCCGGAAACCCTTGGACTTTGCCTTCGGCGACGTAAGCTGTCGCACAGGGTTTGGTTCGCCGTGCACCACCCAGCCAGGCCGTGGCGCAAGCACCTCCCGCTCTCCGTCAGTCACCCGTTGCCACACATCGCGCTCGCGCAAGTGCTCGGCCCTTAACACCTCCTCGAAATCCAGCACCACGCCAAGGGGAAAGCGATACTCGCCAGCTCGCCGAAGCATCTCCTCCCGCGTCAGCGGCAACACGGCCCGAGCGATGATGGCGTGCAGCGCATCGCGGTTTTCCATCCTGAGGTCATTGCTCGTGAAGCGCTCGTCGAGCACCAGTTCCGGCATCCCCAGCCCCGTGGCGAAGGCGTCCCAGAAGCCGGGCACGATGTTGATGTACATCCAGCCGTCGGCGCAGCGGAACATGTTGGTGGGCGGGACCGACCAGAAGTCGTTGCCGTGACGCGACCGGATGCGCCCCGCGCAGTGCCACATCACGGTGGTGAACTGGCTTAGCGCCATCACCGTCTCCAGCATGCCGACGTCGATGGTGTTGCGCTGGCCGGCAAGACGACACGCGTTCGCCGCCGTGAAGGCAAGTCCGCCACTTTGAAACTCGACGTAGTGACCCGGTAACGACAGCGGCGCCCGCTCGGGATCGCCCATGAGATTGGTGTAGCCGCCCATCGCCAGAAGCGTGTGCGGCGTTGCCCGCCAGTTGCGTTTGGGCCCGGTGCGGCCAAAGGGCGTGATCGCCAGCTTCACCGGCGCATCCCAGTCGTCGAAGCCGAGCGCCGTCACCGCATCGGCAGTTTCTCCCTGCACCACGACGACGTCCGCTTGGGCCGCAAGCTCGCGGAGCCGCAAGCGGCCGTCAGCTCCGCCCCGCCCCGATTCCCGACGCTTCTCGGCGTGCAGAAAGAGGTCAAGCGCCGCAGGACCCGTCCAGGCCGGCACGACATCAACGCATTCAACGCGCACCACGTCACAC
>VXPR01000381.1:1351-5256 GCA_009839405.1 Gammaproteobacteria bacterium | reverse complement strand
ACGAAGCACTCATCGAACACCACCTCGTTGAAGTCGTGCCCCCCGGCAATGTTGGCGATGGGACGCACCTTGACCCCCTCGCCCTTGAGATCGACGATCACCTGCGTGAGGCCGGCGTGGCGATCCGCCGGGGTGCCTTCGGTGCGCACGAGGGCGATGATGTAGTGGTTGCGGTGCGCATCCGTAGTCCAGATCTTCGTTCCACTCACGCGCCAGCCGCCCTTCACGCGAACCGCCTTGGTCGCTACCGAAGCGAGGTCTGAGCCCGTGTTCGGCTCGCTCATACCGATGGAGAACCAGGTCTCGCCGCGCGCGACGCCGGGCAGGTAGCGGCGCTGCTGTTCCTCGGTGCCGAAGCGCAGCAGCAACGGCCCGCTCTGCCGGTCGGCGATCCAGTGGGCGCTCACCGGGGCTCCCGCCGCCAGCAACTCTTCGGTCACCACATAGCGCTCGAAGAACGTGCGCTCGCCGCCGCCCACCGCCTTGGGCCAGGTCATGCCGATCCAGCCCCGCATTCCCAAGCGGCGCGTGAACTCGGGGCTGTGGCCTTCGTTGAAGTCGGAGTTGGGCCAGTAGTCCGCCGGCATCTGATCGGCCAGGAACGCCCGCACTTCGGCGCGCAACGCCTCCGCCTCGTCCGGCAGCCGCGCCGGCGCGAACGTCAATCCGGAAAACACCTTCGCCCTGCCCCGTCGCTGCTGCTCTGCGCGAAAGCGTATCACCCGGCGGGGCAGCTCTCGGAGAGGAAGGTTCCCTGCAAGGGCTCCGGCGCTATGATCGCTGGCACATTGCCACGCATTAGGGTGCCCTTTCGTATGACTGAGGCCGAGATCGCACGGGCGCTCACGCCGATTCTGAACGAAGTGTCCGAACGCGCCTCGGTGGCTGGCAGCTTCATCGACAAGGAGGCGTACCGCATTTACCTCGCCACCGTATGGGCCAACATCGTCATGGACCCGAGCGCGCTCGGCGTCGACGAGGACGAACTCGAGAGCGTCCACGATCTCATCAACCTCAGCGCCCAGCAGGTGCTCGGCGAAGACGAGGCCATCGCCGGTTGCTTCCGGTTCATCAACAGTCGCACGGGAGAGCTGGCCATGGACAAGGCGAAGGTGTCGAAGACCCATCGCCAACTGCTGCTGTACTTCTCCTCCATGATCCTGGACCCAGACGGCCACCGACGCTGGATGGAGGACGTGAAGGAACGGCGCCGCAACCCCCGACGGGGAACTTGATCCGTGGATGCAACATCGATCCGGGCGCGGTATGTTGCGCGGATGCACCAGCCATACCAGTTCGCGCGGTCGCTGCCCGCGTAGGCGACGATGCACTTCGCCTTCACCCCGGAGCAAGAGCAGTTTCGCGACGCAGTGCGTCGGTTTCTGCACGATCGCTCGCCGCCCGCAGAAGTGCGCCGGCTGATGGACGACGAGTGCGGCCACGATCCGGGCGTTTGGCGCCAAATGTGCCAGGAGCTGGGCCTTGGCGCCTTGCATGTACCGGAGGATCGTGGCGGACAAGGCTTCTCGGTCACCGAGCTCGGCATCGCGTTCGAGGAGATGGGACGTGCCCTGTTGTGCGCTCCCTATCTGTCCTCCGTGCTGGCGACAACCGCGGTCGCCCAGGCGTGTGCGCCCGAGGAAGCGGAGCAAATCGTCTCCGGCATCGCCGCCGGCGAGCAACTGGCGGCACTCGCGCTGACGGAAGCGAACGGCGCTGGGACGCCGGCGGCGTCGAACTGATCGCCAGCGGCGGCCGACTCAGCGGCAGCAAGACGCACGTCATCGATGGCCATGTTGCGGATCTATTCATCGTCGCGGCACGGGCGCCCGGCAGCACCGGCGAGGAGGGCCTCTCGCTGCACGCAGTGGCTGCGGACACCCCCGGCATCACACGCCGCTCGCTTACACCACTCGATCCCACCCGCAAGCTCGCCCGCGTCGACTTCGCCAATGTGCAAGCGCGCTGCATCTCGAGCGATGCCGCCCCGGCGCTCGGTCGCACGCTGGACATAGCCTGCGTTGCCGTCGCGAGCGAGCTCGCCGGGGTTGCCGAAGCCTTGCTTGAATCCGCCGTCGACTACGCCAAGCTGCGGATGCAGTTCGGCCGCGCGGTGGGTTCGTTTCAGGCCATCAAGCACAAGTGCGCCGACCTCTTGCTGGAGGTGGAACTCGCCAAGTCGGCTGCGCGCTACGCCGCCGAGGCCGCAACCGAAGGCGACGCCGACCTGCCGGCCCTCGCCAGCCTTGCCAAGGCCGCCGCCGCCGATGCCGCCATGCGGGCGGCGCGAGACTGCATCCAGATTCACGGCGGCATCGGCTTCACCTGGGACAACGACACCCACCTTTGGTTCAAGCGCGCCAAGAGCGCGGAAGTGCTCTTCGGCGCCCCGGCGTGGCACCGCGAACGGCTGATGCAGTGCTGGGAGGTATAGCGTGAGCGAGACCGCATCCACGGACCCTTCGGCGGACAGCGTTCGCCGCGAAGTGCGGGAGTGGCTGGAGGCCAACTGGGACCCGAACGAAGACCTCGTCGCCTGGCGCAACCTGCTGGCGGACTCCGGCTGGGGCATGCCGGTGTGGCCCCGACAGTGGCATGGGCGCGATCTGCCGCAGGCCCTCGCACCCGTCGTGGATGAGGAGTTCGCACGATTGGGCGCCGTTGGCGTCGCCAAGACCGGAATCCGCCTATTGGCTGCCGCGACCTTGCTCGAACACGGCAGCGACGCCCACAAGGCAACGTTCCTGCACCGCATCCTCACCGGCGAAGACACCTGGTGCCAGCTTTTCAGCGAACCGGGCAGCGGCTCCGACCTCGCCGGCGCCACGACCCGTGCCGACCGCCACGGCGACCACTTTCTCGTCAACGGCCAGAAGGTGTGGACGACCAGCGCCCATCACGCCGACTACGGCCTCCTGCTCGCACGCACGGACTGGGACGTGCCGAAGCACCAGGGGCTCACGTATTTCGTGCTCGACATGCGTCAGGAGGGCGTGGACGTGCGCCCGCTCAAGCAAATGAACGGCCATGCATCGTTCAATCAGGTGTTCTTCACCGACGCGGTGGTGCCGGCCGAGAACCTCGTTTCCGCGGTTGGCAACGGCTGGCAAGTGGCGATCACAACACTGATGCACGAGCGGCGCGGAGCGGACGGCCTGCGTGGCGTGCAACGAGAGCGCGACTTGCCGGGACGCATCTACGAGCAGGAGCGCGAAGAGATCGCGGTGGCGCTCGAGCCCTACAAGTGGTATCCACAACGCGCCGGGCGGGTCGATCTCGTGCTTGAGCGGGCGCAAGCCACGGGCCGCAACACCGATCCCGCCACCCGGCAGGAAATCGCCAAGCTCCTGACGATGGCCAGGAGTGCCGAATGGACCGCCCGCCGCGCAAGAGCCGCGCAGCAGCAAGGCCGCCCGCAAGGCCCGGAAGGCTCCCTCGGCAAGCTCGCATCGAGCAACATCGCCCGTCAGGCATCCCACGTGCACACGTTGATTGCCGGCGCAAACGCCATGCTCGCCGGCGAGGACGGCGACCTGGGCGGCCTGATCGCCGAAATCCTCGTCTCCGTTCCCGCTACCTCCATCGCTGGCGGCACCGACGAGATTCAACGCAACATCATCGCCGAACGAGTGCTGGGCCTGCCCAAGGAACCCCGCATGGACACAGGCCCCTTCCGCGACGTCAAGCGGAACTGACGCAAGGGGCCAAGTTGCGGACGGCGCATCCGATTGCAACTCGCCAACGCGGCGTGGCCAAAGGCAATGGCTGACTTTCTCGACATTCGTCCGCCCTTCCTGATCTTCATCGGCGACGTGCCTGACGCGCTCGCGGCGAAGACCGGCCAGGGGATTGTCGATTGGCGACCCGAGCGGGTGGCTGGGCAGATGCGCTTGACGGGGTGTGGG
>VXPR01000381.1:0-1341 GCA_009839405.1 Gammaproteobacteria bacterium | reverse complement strand
GGGTGTGGGGCCGATCTTCAGGTGCCGGAGCTTGGATTTGGCGAGGCGTGTCGGCTCGGTGCCAAGACCTTCGTGATTGGGGCCGTCAATCCGGGCGGCACGCTGCCGGAAGCTTGGGTTGCATCCATCGTGGCGGCAATCGAGGCCGGCATGGATGTGGCGAGCGGCCTGCACGCCCGACTCGAATCCGTCGACGCCGTGGCGAGAGCCGCTGCGCGGACCGGCCGGAGGCTGCACGACGTTAGGCACTCGGCACGCACATACCCCACGGGCAGCGGCAAGCGTCGGAGCGGCCGGCGCCTGCTGACGGTGGGCACGGACTGTTCCATCGGCAAGAAGTACACGGCGCTGGCAATCGAGCGCGAACTGCACCGGCGGCAGGTTGCGGCGGACTTCCGTGCCACCGGTCAGACCGGCATTCTCATCGCCGGTTCGGGCATCGCCATCGATGCGGTGGTATCGGACTTCGGCTCCGGCGCGGTGGAAACGCTCACGCCCGAAAACAACCCTGAACACTGGGATGTGATCGAGGGACAGGGCTCGCTGTTTCATCCATCGTTCGCCGGCGTGTCTCTGGCCTTGCTGCACGGTGCACAGCCGGATGCGTTCGTCGTCTGCCACGAGCCGACCCGGCGCACCATGCGCAACGTCGCGACGCCCATCGCTGACGTGGGCGATGTAATCGAGGCCACGATCCGACACGGCCGGCTCACCAATCCCGACATCCGCTGCGTGGGGCTTGCCATCGACACGTCGCGTCTGGCCCACGACGAAGCTGGGCGAACCTTGACCGAGCACGCTCGGCGGCTCCACCTGCCAGTTTGTGACCCGATGCGAACCGGTGTGGCGCCGCTTGTGGACGAGCTCTTGGCTCCGTGACGCTGCGGGCAAGGGCCACCATCGAGCGCTGGCCCATCGCCGGCGAGTTCACCATTGCTCGCGGATCGAAGACGACCGCGGACGTCGTGGTCGCAACGGTCGCAGGTGGCGACGCGCAGGGTCGTGGAGAGTGCGTTCCGTACGGCCGGTACGGCGAGTCTGTGGAGCAGGTGGCAGATGAGATCCAGTCGGCACGGATTCCAGACGACCGCGACGACCTCGTGCGCGCACTGCCCGCCGGTGCCGCCCGCAACGCCATCGACTGCGCACTGTGGGACCTCGATGCAAGACGCCAAGGCAAGCGCGTTTGGGAACTCCTGGACATCCCTCCCCCCGCCAACGTCGTCACGGCCTTCACGCTCAGCCTCGCCTCGCCCGCGGACATGGCCCAAGAGGCGGAACGCCACGCCCACATGCCGTTGCTGAAGGCGAAGCTCGGCGCCACGGACGGTCGCGATGCCG
>VXPR01000080.1 GCA_009839405.1 Gammaproteobacteria bacterium | reverse complement strand
ACCCAACACCCCGTACGCCACAATCCCGAACGAAGCCCCCTCCCGTCCCTCCTCCTTTCGTTTCTCTGGAAGGGAGACTCGAAAAGCGCCTCGCCTTTCGGAGGGGGCCTCCTCGCAGGGGGAGGATTCTCAACTACGGCGCAGCCTCCCAATCAACTTGACTAGGGCAAAGCCACCTTCCCCGCGGCGTAGTCGCGGGCCCATTGGAGGTGCCAGTCATTGGTGTCGTCTGATTCGACGGGCACGAACTGGGCGGCGGTCGCGAGGGGGGCTCGGCTGGCGTGGTGAAAGACGATGCGCTCGGTTGTGATGCCTTCGGTCAGTTCGAGAAAGAACGGGATGTAGTCGGTGCCGCCGGCGAAGACGAGGCGGCTAGTTCCTTGGCTCGGCAGGCGACGGAGGTCGTTGTAGGAATCTCGCGGGCGCCGGCGTTTGTAGGTGGCTACGCCGTTACTGAACGTGATGTCGTAGGTTGGGGTGAGGAAGTCCGACTCGATGAGACCCCAGCCGGCCGAGAGAATGAAAAGGTTCTCGGGCTCGACTCCCTCTGCCAGCGTGCGATAGGCATCGTCTTCGTACAGCCGCCAGGCTGGCAACAGACCCAAGGGATTGTCCTCGGGCGTACCGTTGTAGGCGACAAGCGCGTCGCGGAAGGTCTGGATGCCGTCGGCGCGGTCGTCGGGTCGGCGATAGGCCATTCCCGGGTCGCTCGGCGCAACGCCCGGTTCGGCCACGAACACGACAGGGCGGCCGTCTGGCAGAACCATGTGGCCGGCGCTCGCTACCTTGTCCTCGCCGCCCTGAATCACCACCACGGTTCTGGCCGGGCCCGAGTATCTCGTCCGGGGAGCCATTGCGGCAGTTCCCGCGTCGGCTGCGGGAACGGTTGGCGGCTCAGCCGTCCGTACTTCGGCCACGGCGGGCGGCACCTCAGCCGTCGCAGGAGTATTTGGGACGTTTTCCCGTGCTGAAGGCTCTTCTGTCGAGGGGAAGCCCCTCGCGCTCCCCCGGGCTGAAGGCTCTTCCCAAGCCGGCTCCGTCGCTGGTGGCGCGGCAACCGGTGCCGCTTCCTCGCCAGCAGCCACGTCCGAGAGAGCAAAGGTGAACTGGGTGCTGGCGCCAACTCGCGCACCCTCTTGGTGAACGATCGTCACGTCCGCCAAAGCGGCGAACTTGCGCCCGCGCAAGGCGTTTACCACGCTGGCGTATCGGTTTTGCAGCCCCATTTCCTTGTGCAGGTCGCCGGCGCGCACGGTCACCGTTTGCTGGTTCGCGTTTCTCGCCGGCGCGATCACGGTGGCGAAGGTAAACAGGCGAATTCGGTCCGCTTCGCTGCGCGGCTCATCGCCGTCGGAAGGGGGGCTGGTGGAAGCGCTCCCTGCTGTCGTGGGGGTGGCATCGCTGCTTTGGCTGTCGCTGGCGCCAGCGGCAGCTTCCTCAGCGGCCTTCTGCAAACCGCCGGAACGAAAGAAGGTGAGGGTAGCGGAGTGCAGGTTCACTTCCTGCGTGGACCAGCCGGCCTTGAGCCAAGCGTTGGATTGGCTCTTGCCCGTGTTGGCCCACCAGGCGGGATAAATCAAGGCGGAGCGCGGCAGGGGATTGTCCAGAATGGACCGAATCTCGGCGAAGGTGGTCTTCCAGACATCGCCTTCGACGTCGCACAGGTGATGGTAAAGCGGGGCGTACTTCGGGCCGACACCGGGTGGTCGTTCCTTGGGGGTTGGCGGTACCCGAGCTTTGGGTGCAGGGGAGGGTTCGTCCTCAAGCGCCCCCGCCGCCGCGTCCGGCCTGGCGGCTGTCCCGGCAAGGTCGTCGACGGTCCCGGCCGGCTCAGCCGGTTGGCGTGGCCCGGATACGGATCGACCAGAGACAAAGAGCCGACGCAGGAAGCCGACCGCACGCGCCAGCAAACCACGCGAAGCGGCTTGCTGTTGCTTCCGTTCGGTCGTGTCTGACGTCGAGGTCACGCCACAAATCTTATCAGGTGTTCCATAGCAACACGGTACTAGCGCGCCCGTCAGGGCGCGCCGGGACAGGACAAGCCCGTCCCTACGGAAGGAGCGCAACGAGCTGTAGGTACGCAAGTGCACCATGCTACTTTCTGCGCCCAATGAGCCAATCCCGGACGATCCTTCGCCGCCTGCGCCGCCTCGTTTGGCTGCTGGCAAACATCGGCGCCTGCGTGCAGTTCGCTGGCGGCACCGTCGGTTTCCTGAAGCGCGCCGCGCGCACCTTGGCAGCGGGACAGTGGCGACATCTCGTGGCCTGGATGGTCATGGCGGTGAGCTACGTCAGCCGCGCCGACAGCAAGCGGTATCAGCGCTGGCTGGCTAGGACGGCGCCGGCGCAGCCCCCCGATGGCCAAGTGAGCGCTGTGTTGGCGTCCGTGGGCGTGCCGGCTGGGCAACTTGCGGCGTTTCTTGCGCTGGTTTCGGCACAGCGCAAGCCGTGGCTCGACGTGGTCGTGGTCGTTGAGCGGGAGCAGCGTCGGCAGGTCGAGGCACACTTCGGGGCGACGGGGCAGAAGGCGTGCATTGTCGACAGCGATGGCAATGCAGCAAGGGACATGCTAGGTGGCCTGCGCCGGTCCGTTGCGGCAAGCGAGGGGGGCGTTCGCTACATCGCCTTGCTGGCCCCAGGCTGCATTCCGGGCGACATGCCCTTGGCAGCGACGGGCAGCACGCTGCTCTACGGCGACGAGGACGAGATCGACCATCGCGGCGAGCGCAGTCGACCCCTGTTCAAGCCAGCCTTCTCGCCGGACCTGCTGCTGCACCGGGACTACATGTCATCCTGTCTGGTGCTGACCGCAGATCTCGCCCGCAGCGTTGCCGAACAGACGGAGCCAGCGGTTGCCGATCTGCACAGTCTTGCCTTGGTGCTGACGGAAGCCGCGGAGTACGTGAAACACGTCGGCACCTTCACGGTACACAGGTTGGTGGAGCCCTCAGCCCGGGGGAGCGTGAGGGGCCGCCCCTCGAAAACGAGCACGAAAGCAGAGATTCCGGGACATCTAGCCCGCCACTTGCGCGGCTGCTACGGCGAAGGGGCCGTCGCGCACGAGACTCGGGACGGCTGGACCTGCAGCTTCGGCTCTCGCGACTCCGGCGCTGGCAAGGTGTCGATCATCATCCCGACTCGAGACCGCATCGATTTGCTCGAGACCTGCATCGAGGGGATCCACGCGACGAACCAAGGCTCCTTCGAGTGCATCATCATCGACAACGGCTCGGTCGCCCCGGAAACCAAGCGCTGGCTCGCCGCCGCGCGGGCGAGGTTTCCGGCACTCAAGGTGGTGGAGGCACCGGAACCGTTCAACTGGAGCCGACTCAACAACCAGGGCATGCGGCATGCTGAAGGGGACGTGTTTGTGTTCCTCAACAACGACACCGAGGCTGCGTGCGAAGGCTGGATCGATCGGCTCGCCGACGTGGCCCTGCGCCCGGATGTCGGCGCCGTCGGCGGCTTGCTGCTCTACCCGAACGGTCTCATCCAGCACGCTGGCGTCGTTACGGGCTTCGGCGGCTGCGCCGATCACATCTATGTCGGCACTCACCCAGACGCCGGCGAGCACATGTTCGTTCCGCCGACCGTGCCCCGCAACGTCTCGGCGGTGACCGGTGCTTGCCTCGCCGTGGCACGCAGCACCGTGGATGCCATCGGCGGCTTCGACGAGGGCTTCCGCGTCGTGGGCAGCGACGTGGAGTTCTGCGTCCGAGCCATGCGCGCCGGGCGCCGAAATGTCTATCTCCCGGATGTGCGGCTGGTGCATCACGAGTCGCAATCGCGCACGAAGAGGGACCCGGAAACCGACATCGAGCGCCTTCGGGCCCTTGTCGCGCAAGGCCCTTCGGACCCTTACTTCAACCCGAAACTGTCGATGGTCTCGCTGTACCCGAGCTACCCCGTGTAGCGGGGCCAAGCGGCTGCGCCGCAACAGACGGCGCTGGCCCCTGGGGCGATGTTGGTGCCGAAGAGAGGACTCGAACCTCCACGAGCGAAAGCTCACCACCCCCTCAAGATGGCGTGTCTACCAATTTCACCACTTCGGCATGTCTTCGGGGCTGCCGCGGGGCCAGCATTAGGCCGCGCAGCGTCCGTCAGAAGTCGGGGATGTCGGAATCTACCGAATCGGGTTCGGTAGTCAAGTCTGGCGCCTCCGGCGGGGCGGGGGCCTCGATTTCTGGAAGCCCCAGCGATTGCATGGCGGCGGCGCGTTCCTTGGCCGTCCATGCAAGGCCAAAGGAGATGGCGAAGAAGCCGATGGCGAGCCAGACCGTCATCTTGGTGAGGAACGAGGCCGCACCGGCGCTGCCAAACATCGTGTTGGCGCCGCCAGCACCGAATGCCGCGCCCACATCGGCGCCCTTGCCCTGCTGCAGGAGCACCAGGACGCCAAGCGCGATCGCGTCGGCGACAAGCAGGATCAGTAGGACGGTTTCGACTGTGCTCACTTGGCAACCCTCATTTTCATTGGCCCACCCCGGATGCCGCAGCGCAAATGGTGGCAAATTCGCGCGGGTCCAGCGACGCTCCGCCAACCAGGCCGCCGTCGATGTCGCCTTGGGCGAACAACAGGGCCGCATTGGCTGCCTTGACGCTGCCGCCATAGACGATGCGCACGGCGGCGGCCGCTCCCGCATCCTCTGCCGCCAAGCGTTGCCGGATGGTGCCGTGCATCTCCGCAGCCTGCTCCAGACTTGCCGTCGCGCCGGTGCCGATGGCCCACACCGGTTCATAGGCCACCACCGCATCGGCGAATGGCTGAGCGCCCGAGTCGTTCAGCACCGCGTCGAGCTGTCGCAACACCGTCTCCTTGGCCTCGCCGGCGCGGCGTTCCGACAACGTCTCGCCCACGCAAAGCACCGGCGTCAATCCGGCGCGTAGCGTAGCCCGGAACTTGCCCGCGACCACGGCGTCGTCCTCACCGTGCATCGCCCGCCGCTCCGAGTGGCCGACAATGCAGTATGCCGCGCCCAAATCAGCCGCCATCTCGGCGGAGTGCTCGCCGGTGTACGCGCCACCTGTTTCGACGCCAACGTCCTGCACGCCGATCTGAACGTCTCCCGTGAAGGCGGCAGCAAGCCGTTCCACGTACCCAAAGGGCGGACAGAACACCACATCCACGTCACTCGGAGGCCGCGGCCATGCGCGCACGAAGGCATCGATGGCGGCCACCGAGGCGTTCATTTTCCAATTCGCCGCCACCAGCGCCCGCCGCATGTCCGGCTTGTTCCCGCCCGCAACAAAAAGGCGCGCAATCCTAT
>VXPR01000252.1 GCA_009839405.1 Gammaproteobacteria bacterium | reverse complement strand
TTTCTCACCCACCAGTTCCGGGAAGCACAGTGCAAGGTTGGTTTCGACGATGTGGCGCCGCCGCTTCGCCAGCCGCAACCCCAAAGCACCGAACCCACCGCCGAGCTGCATCAGCCAAGGCACCGGCAGCCGCACGACCAGCCAGGCCACGCCAACACCGAACCACACGGGCCAATGCCGCGGTGCAAACAGCCTCCACGCACCCCAGTCGGCACGCCTGCTCGCATTGTCGGTGGAACGAGACATCGCCAAATCGCGCGCCTCCAACCTTCCCCGTGGAACAACCCTGTAACCCAATCATCGTACGTCGCTTTTCTTCGTAGGGGACGGGCTTGTCCTGTCCCCTGCAGGACGCGAAGCGGGCGCCGGACCATGGCCAACCATTGAACGCATCGGGAGTGCGCTATTGTCGCTGCCATGAAGACGGCATCGTTCCTTGCAGCCGTGGCGCTTGCGTTCATTGCTGGCTGCGCCAGTGCGCCGCGCCCGCTGCAGTTGGTGACGACCGGCAGCCTGGCCTATCCGGAGGCTGCTCGTGCTCAAGGCGTGGAAGGCGAGGTGCGAGTGCAGTACGACGTGGATGTCACCGGCACGGTGGTGAATGCGCGCGTAGTGGCCGCCGATCCGCCGGGCACCTTCGAGCAGGCGGCACTCGATTTCGTGCTGTCGTGGCGCTTCCGCCCGGTGGAGGCGAACGGCAGGCCCGTGGTGGTGGAGGACAACGTGAGCGAGATCGCCTTTCGCCTCGACGATGGCCGCGCCGATCTCTACCCGTGATGCTGCGGCCGAATCACCGGACAACACGGACGGGCCGGTTCACGCTCGCACTTCCTTCCATGCGTGCCGGGCCGCGTGCCCACGTGACCGTAAGGGCCGGTTCGGATCGCGCCCCGAGCACGGCCCACACCTCACCGATGCTGTGGATGCGAACTCCGCCGACGGTCAGGAGCAGGTCTCCTGTCGCCATGCCGCAAGCGTCGGCCAAGCCGCCATCGGTGACGGCGCGCAACTCGAGCCCGAGGGCCGTTTGCACCAGACTCGCGCCGAAGTCGGCCGGCACGCCGGCATCCATCCGAATGCCCCGTTCGAGATAGAGATGGAAGTTGGCCGCGATCTGGCGAAAGTGGGCGTCGAAGATCTCCGGCGCCGCGTTGAAGGCAGAAGGGAATGCGCTCTGCCGCAACGTCACCCTGGTCGGCCAACCAGCCGCAGTTGCCGGCTCCATGCGAATCTCGATCTCGGTGCCGGCGCAAGGCATGTCGTCCTTGCGTGCCAGCAGAAGCCGCTGCGGCACGCTCTCAAGCACCGTGGCCGCGCAACCACCGCCATCTGGTGACGGAAAGGCGGGGATCCGACAGTTGCCGCCCTCGTTCTTGGAAGAGCACGCCTCCCACACCTCGTGCAGGGGTCGTTCCACGTTGAAGACTGCGGTGAGTTCGGCCACGGCACACTTGCCACTTGCGGGGACGGCGGATTGTAGTCGCCCCCCAACCGGCATGCGGCGGGTTGCCGCCGTGGCCCTCGCATTGCTCGCCCCCTGGAGCCACGGCGAGGAAGCGACCCACGGCTACTCCTACATCTACGGCCTCGCCTATCCGCCAGACTTCCCCCATTTTCGCTACGTCAACCCGGACGCATCCAAGGGCGGCGTCCTGCGCACCCCCGGCTTCGACAACTACGACAGCTTCAACCCCATCCTTGATCGCGGCGTCCCGCCCGCCGGCATCAGCTTCCTCGGTTTCCCGAAGTTCATCTACGACTCCCTGCTCGAACCCGCCATCGACGAACCGGCCAGCCAATACGGTCGCCTTGCCCACACCGTGCGCGTCGAGGGCGACATCATCGAGTTCGAGCTCAGACCCGAAGCCCGCTGGCACGACGGCCAACCCATCACCGCTGCGGACGTCGCCTTCACTTTCAATGCCGTGCGCGAGCACGGCTCGGTCGAGCTCAAATCGTCCCTCGCCAGCGTCGTCGCAGCAGAAGCGCCAACACCGGGCACAGTGGTCTTCCGCTTGCAACCGGGCGCCCCAGATGCCGCCACGGTGCCGCTCTTCCTCGGTCGCATGGCGATCTTCCCGGAACATTATTGGCGCGAGCGCGACATCAGCAAGACCGTCACCACGCCGCCCCTCGGCAGCGGCCCCTATCGCGTCGGGCGTTTCACTTCCGGGCGCCGGATCGAATACGACCGAGTGCCGGACTATTGGGGCCGCAACCTGCCCGTGAACCGCGGCCGATACAACTTCGACACCATCGTGTTCGACTACTTCCGCGACGAGCACGTGCGCCGCGAGGCCAAGGCTGCGGGCGTGGTGGATGTGGGTCTCGAATCGGTGGCGAAGAACTGGGCCACCCAGTACGACAAGCTCCCAGCCGTGCAGGCCGGGCTCCTGAAGAAGGAGCTCGTGCCGCTGACGCAGCCGGCGGGCCTATGGTGGGCCATCATCTGGAATCTGCGCCAGCCAAGGTTCCAGGACCTGCGCGTTCGACAGGCGCTCGCCCGCCTCTACGACTTCGCCTACATCAACGACACCCTCTCCTACGGCTTCTATCTCCCCGGCCGGAGTGTGTTCCAGAACTCGCCCATGGCAGCGGTGGGGTTGCCGAACGAACGCGAATTGGAACTCCTCACGCCATTTCGCGCGGAACTCCCGCCCGAGGTGTTCGGTGAAGCCTTTCAGCCCAGACGCAACGACGGCCCAGGCCCGAGCCGCAACGCCATCGCCGACGCACTGGCCCTGTTCCGCTCTGCCGGCTGGCAGCTCGAAGACGGCAGCCTTCGCAGCACGGCCACTGGCGATGCGTTCCACATCGACTTCGTGGTCATCTCCACCGGCCTCGTGCGAACCCTGCAGCCCTATCTCGCCACTCTCAAGCGGGTCGGCATCACCGCCACCGCCCGCGCGCCAGAGCTCTCGCACTGGTTCCATCGCATGAGAACGCGCAAGTTCGACGCAGCTCAACGCAGCTTCGAGCCAGCGCATGCGCCGGGCCTGCAACTGCGCAACTGGTTCGCTTCGGCCAGCGCCGACATGGAATACGGCGGCAACTGGGGCGGCATCCGCCACGCCGGCGTCGATTCCCTGATCGACCACGTCATCAAGGCCCGCACCAAGGACGACTTCCTGGCTGCCACCCGCGCCCTGGACCGCGTCCTGATCTGGAGCCACTACTTCCTCCCTCGCTTCTCCAGCCCCGGCTACCGCCTGGTCCACTGGGACCGCTTCGGCCGCCCCGACCACGAACCCCTAGAACGCATCGCCTACCTCGACACTTGGTGGTGGGACGCAGAGAAATCCGCCGCCGTGGACGATGGGATGACAAGGCTGGGCCTCTGAGCGCGCGTTCGCGGCTTGGCCGTAAACTGGCCTTCGGAGGGAAGCCATTCTGCCTTCCCTGGCGCGCCGGACGGCCCTTTTCGAACAAAACGCCTGTCTAGCCCGAGCTCGCGACTTCAGCTTCGGCGCCGTTTCGCTCGGCCTTCCTTCGGGCACACCGCCGGACAGGCGGCGGCCATGATTGGGGAAGAGCCAGCGTTGATCGTCGCGCGCCGGCAGCCGTTTCAGCTCCACCACGCCAGCGTCGTCCACGCTTACATGTCCCTCGACGGACTCCGGCGCGAAATCGCACACGAAGCGCACTCGGCGAGGGCGCGGAGGCGATTCCGGTCCTTAAGTGGCAGGGTCTCGTCGTCCGATCACTGGTCCGGCTCGGGCGGAATCCAGTCCGCGAAATGCCGGGTGTCCTCGCGGAAGAAGGCGCAGAACTGTTCAAACACCGCCGGCAGGTTCTCCGCCAGGAACTCGGGTGCGTGGAAGAAATACTCCACACACACGGCGAAGAACTCCGCCGGATTGGTGGTGGCGTAGTCGTCGATGACGGTGGCCGCGACCCGCCCCTCCGAGACGGCGCGCTGGCTCTCCTCCACCATCCTCGTGTAGGCGCCGCGCAGTGCCAGTTGCCAGTGCGTCGGGTTCATCTCCGGATGCAGGATCGGCACGCCGTTCTGGGAGCCGCTGGCCTCGTCGAGCTTGTGGGCAAACTCGTGCATCACCACGTTGCTGGTGCCGAGTTCCTGCCTCGGCTGGGCCTCGGACCAAGCCAGCACCACCGCGCCCTGCTCCATTGATTCGCCGTCGAGTTCCTCGTAGCCGGAGTGAACGATGCCTAGTTCGTCCTCTTCCTCGCGCTCGGCGACGAAGGAGCCGGGATAGACAATGATGGTGCGGAACGGCGCGAAGTGATCGAGTTCCATGTGCAGCACCAGCCGACACGCCTGCGCCGCAATGGAAACGGACACGGAAGGATGGATGAGAAATCCCTGCGCCCCGAAGAAGCGCTTTTCAAGCAGGAAGCGGGTGGATAGATCGCGCAGCCGGCCCTTGGCGGCATCGCTCATGTTGTCGAACACCGGCGAGGCCGCCATCACCTGCCGCCAGATGCCGTCGTCGATGGCAAGCCGCGCCAGCCGCCGCGCCTGACGCCCCTCGTGCCAGCTCCGAATCTGGTCGAGAACCGCCAATGGCGCGCCTGCGATCCGCGTCACCTCGTCTGCGCCTCCCTTGATTCGGGCCTGCTCGCTTGCGGCTGCCGTTCGACTTCCATCCCGTTGGCGCTATGACAGGGCGATGCCCGCCATGCTGCCCTCGTCGCGCCAGGCGCGGATGATGCGGAAGAACTCCTCCGAGCCGCCGCCATACTGACTGCCGATGAGGGAGTTGCCGGCGCCCGGCTGGCCCTCGTTGTTGTAGTACCCCGGCGTGCACTGCTCGAGAAACGCCTGATTGAAAATCGCCTTCTCGCGGATGATGTCGACCCATTCGTCCTCGGCTTCTCGCGTGGTTTCCAGGCAATGGGCGTTGCTGCCCCGCGCCTCGGCGATCATGTAGGCGATGTGCAGGCTCTGCTCATTCAGCATGTGCGGGAAGTTCGCCGTGAACCCGCCCTGGGTTACGCCCATGAAGAAGCAGTTGGGGAAGCCGTGGGTTTGAAAGCCGTGCAGCGTGCGCATGCCCTGGCCCCACTTCTCGGACAGGGTGAGGCCGCCGGTGCCTACCACGTCGTAGCCGGCACGTCGGGTGTAGGCCGTACCCACCTCGAAGCCGGTGGCGTAGATGAGGCAATCCACCTCGTATTCGGTGCCATCCACCACCACGCCGCGCTCGGTGATGCGCTCGACGCCCTGGCCTTGGGTGTCCACGAGCTGCACATTGGGGCGGTTGAACGCCTTCAGGTAGTCGTCGTGGAAGCAGGGGCGCTTGCAGAACTGGCGATACCAAGGCTTG
>VXPR01000049.1 GCA_009839405.1 Gammaproteobacteria bacterium | reverse complement strand
TGGCGTCCCCTAGGGGAGTCGAACCCCTGTTACTGGGATGAAAACCCAGTGTCCTAGGCCTCTAGACGAAGGGGACCACGAGAAAAAGCGGCGCGCACTATACCAGAACCCACTGTGCGCGTGGCATGGGCAATACGTCTTCGAAGTGAGCACGACCCAGCCCCGCCTAGCGGTGGTGTTGACTCGACCTCGGGGCACTCTTGCTTCGAAATCAACGGGTTGAAGTACCTTGTCCAGCAGGGGACGGGCTTGTCCCGTCGTGCCGAGTTCTCACTGCGTCAGAAGCAGTTGCGCACCCACCGCAACCGCCCCGGTCATGGGGGGGGGGCCGGGGACAAGCCCGTCCGCCACGAAGAAAGAAGCCAAAAAATCATAGGGTTGCGGGATTTGGTCCATGCAAGGCATAGCACCCGCATCTTCCGCGCGTTCTGAGGTCGAGAGATTCCACACCAAACTCCACCCATCGAGTCCGCCTTCAACGAGGTTGCCGACAACCGCCCTCCTCCCGAGAACCTCGATGGGACTGTCAGCGATTGCTCTCGCAAGGCGCAGCTTGGCGTTGTTGCACCACGGCCTTCGTTCGCTCGTAGCGATCCTCGATGGCCCATTCCGCGAGCCAGTGGTTCAGGTATTCGAGGTCCATCTCCGGGTCCGTCGCGAGGATGGACTCGACATCCGCGGCGTCCTTGCTGCGGTCGGCGATGAGCTTGTGGATGAGTACATCCTCGATGGCCAGCACTCTGAGTTGCGTGCCGTCGTCACCGGCGTGGACAACGGCGCGCTCGACCGCCCGCTCTTGATACACCATGCCAACCGAGAGCACATCCACGAGGCCGTACTCGGGATGCCGCGCTCGCAGCATCCAATCCCGGCTACGCCTGTCGCCTAAGGCCCAGCCGGTGCGCTCGAGGGAGTCGGCGAGCGCAGCCAACGCGGAAGCACTGTCGAACGCGCCGAATCCCACCAGCAAGTCGACATCGCCCGTGGCACGCACGTCGTGGCGGTACACGTTCGCCGCCAACGCGCCGGCAAGTGCCCATGTGGCACCTTGGGCTTCCAGCAGAGCGCCGATGGTCCGCACTGCGGCCAACGGTCGTCCGCTGAGGGGTGAGGGGGAAGCTGGGCTGGAGGTCACTCGCCCCACTCGGCCTTCTTGCGCATCATCGCTTCGTGAACGAGCACATGCCCGTAAAGGTCAAGTTCCCGTTCCTTGTCGTGGTCGCGCGTTGGCGGGATGTCGCGATTGAGTTCTTCGACGCGCTCAAGCACCTGCACAAGCGTCATGCCATGCGACCTGCCGCGGGGTTCGGCCATCGCGGCACCGATTCGGCGCATGTACGCGCGGTCCTGTTGGGTGACAGTCCCGACGTGCCGTCGGTCGGGTGAAGGCTCTGTGTTGACCGCCATGGTCGGTCCCGTTGCCAATCTGCTCTCGAATCATAGCCTCGACTGCGGCGCCCATCGCGGCGGACGGAGAGCGCCCATGCCCAAGCGGGACACGGGCGGGCGTTGGGTCATCGTTGGGCGTCGGCCAGGAGGGCGGCGCCTACTTCGTTGGTGGCGAAGTGGCGGGCGGTGCGGCCGCTGCGGACGCCTCGGGCCAGGGCCCAGCGGATGGCCGCCTTGGCTCGATCTTCGTTCCATTCCAGCGTCACTTCCCGTTCGCTGGCGATGCGTTCCAGCCAGTGGCGGGCTACGGCCAGGTATTCGTCCTGGCGGAACGCGTGGAAGGAAAGCCAGAGGCCGAAGCGGTCGGAGAGGGAGATTTTCTCCTCCGCAACCTCGGCTTCGTGGAGTTCGCCGCCGACGTGCGTGGCGGCGGTGTTGTCGGTCATGTATTCGGGCAGCAGGTGGCGGCGGTTTGAGGTGGCGTAGATGAGCGTGTTTTCGGCGGTGGCGAACACGGAGCCTTCGAGGGCGCTCTTCAAGGCCTTGTAGGACGACTCGCCGGACTCAAAGGAAAGGTCGTCGCAGACGAGCAGGAAGCGGTAGGGCTCTTCATCCACGAGTTCGAGTATGGCGGCCAGGTCCACCAAGGATTCCTTGTCCACCTCGATCAGCCGCAGGCCTTCGTCGGCATAACGGTTCAGGAGCGCGTGCAGGAGGGAGGACTTGCCGGTGCCGCGGGCACCCCACAGGAGTGCGTTGTTGGCCGGGTGGCCGGCGAGGAACTGCTCCGTGTTGGCGATCAGACGCGCCTTCTGATCGTCAATGCCGAGCAGGTCGCTCAAGGCTATGGGGTCCAGATGGCCAAACGGCACGAGACGGCCGCCGAAGGTTCCGCTCGTCCAGCGTGCTGCCCGGTGTTCGCGCCAGTCCAAGGCGCCCCGCGACGGCAGGATGGCGAGCAGCCGCGAGAGCAGTTCGCTGCCTTGCTGCGCGAGGTCGGTCTTGGGCCCGCTCATGGGCGCCGATCCACCGCCTTCACGAGCGCGCGCGCAGTTCGATCACGTTGTTAGCACGTTTGACGTAAATCTCGCGTTCGCGGCCCGGTCCATCGATGCCGATGCGGCCGGTGTCGAAAAGGCGAATGTCGAATTGCTGCGACGCTTCGGGATCATCCGACTGGTCGGGGTGGAGCACTAGCGTGTGCCCGGAGAGTCGCCAGACGCCGGTCTCCTCGCTGCTGCCGTCTTGGGCAACGTAGCGGCCGCCGTCGAGCTCGCCACCAAGGCGCAGCACTCGCGGTTCCCCGGCCCCATCTCGATGCCAAGCCCCCGGCAGGTTGAGCTGCGTGAGCCAGCGCAGCCTGGCGGCCCGCGTGCCGCGCACATACAAGACCACCGCGCCGACGATGACCGCAAGCAGCAGGTACATGGTCACCGCAGCACCTCGCGGTCCACTCCGGTGAGGGTTGCATCCATCGACATCGCTACCCAATTCTCCACTTCGGCGAGGGATTGCTCCACCACCCGCAGGCTGTCTGCCGTCGCCACCACCTGCCAGCGCGCCTGCCGGTGGGAGTCCTGATGGCCGCTCTCACACACGGCAAGATGCGGCTTGCGCCCGAACCGCTCGCGCAACCGCGACAGGCGATGTCGCTTTTCCTTCAGCGAGCGGCAGCCTTCAAGATGGAAGTCGAGCGCCAGTACGCCGATGTGCATTCGAAAGTTCCCCTCGCTGGCCCACGACGAATCAGGCGGCTGCATGCGCGACCGCCTACCTTAAGGAAAGGCGACGCTCGTTGTCGCGCTCAATCCGCTGCCACCAACGTCCTCATCTCCTCGAAGCCAGTCCGGGCCACATCGTCCGGGATCAAGGGGTAGCGGATGCCGGCCCATTTCTGCACCACTCGCACCACCTGGCAGGAGTAGCCGAACTCGTTGTCATACCAGACGTAGAGGACGATGCGGTTGTCATCGACGATGGTGGCGCCGCCGTCCACGCAGCAAGCGTGGCGATTGCCGATCATGTCGCTCGACACCACCTCCGGCGACCCCGTGAAGTCGATCTGGCGTTGCAGCGACGAATTGAGCGCGGTGTCGCGCAGGAAGTCGATGGCCTCCTCGTGCGTGATCGATCGTTCCAACGTCAGATTCAGGATTGCCAGCGACACGTTCGGCGTCGGCACACGGATGGCGTTGCCGGTGAGCCTCCCCTTAAGCGCTGGCAAGAGCTTCGCTACCGCGTCCGAAGCGCCGGTTTCGGTGATTACCATGTTGAGGGGCGCGCTGCGGCCTCGGCGCGCCTTCTTGTGGAAGTTGTCGATGAGATTCTGGTCGGGCGTGTACGCATGCACCGTTTCCATGTGGCCGTGCTCGATGCCCCAGTGGTCGTGAACCGCCTTCAGCACCGGGACGATGGCGTTGGTGGTGCAGGAGGCAGCCGAGAGGATGGTGTCGGCATCCGACACCTCATGGGAGTTGATGCCGGAGACAATGTTCTTGATCGCGCCCTTGCCGGGGGCAGTGAGCATCACGCGGGAGATGCCGGGCGAGGCCAAGTGCTCGCGCAGGCCCGCTTCGTCCCGCCAGGCACCGGTGTTGTCGATGAGGATGGCGTTGTCGATGCCGATGGCGCGGTAGTCGATGGCCGAGCGGTCGCTCGCGTAGATGAAGCGAATGACGTTGCCGTTGGCGATGATGCAACTGTTTTCCTCATCCACCCGGATAGTGCCTTGAAAGGCGCCGTGAACCGAGTCGCGGCGCAAGAGCGCGGCGCGCTTGCGCACATCGTCGCCGCGGGTGGGCCGCACCACCACCGCCCGCAGCCGAAGCTGGTCGCCTCCGCCCGTCTTCTCGATCAGGAGCCGCGCCAGGAGGCGGCCGATGCGACCGAAGCCGAACAGCACCACGTCCTGGGGTTTCTCGATGGGCGGCGTCTTGCGGCCGATCACCGAGGCACAGGCTTCGCGGGCGTACTCGAGGGGCATTTGCCTCGTGCCTGCCTCCATGCGCTCCATATAGCGCACGGCCAGCTTGCCCACGTCCACATGCGAGGGGCCAAGGTCGAGCTTGGACATCGCCTCGATGATGGGAAAGCTCTCGAACTCCGACAACTCGTTCTGCGCCACCTGACGCACGTATCGGTGCGTGCGCATGATGTCCGTGACGCTCTGGTTGTGCAGCGCCCGTCCGTAGCAGTAGGTGACGACGTTGTTGCGGTAGAGCCGGCCGATCAGCGGAATCATCGCCTCGGCAAGCGCTTCGCGTTCCTTCCAGTCGGGGAAATAGTCGTCCAGGTGGGGTAGCGCCAAGGCTGCGATCCTCGTCGAAATGGCTGGGGGGACACCCGGGCCTGAGCTGTTTTGACCCCTGCCCACCATCTGCCGGCACTCCGGCTGCGGGTGGGCAGGCACTCGTGTCGTGTATTATCCGTCGCAGGCGGCACAGCGTAAAGAAACCCCGCATGGCAACGAGCCATGCGAAGCACGCCCACAAGCGCGCCTTTCGGCGCGTTGGAGGGCAATGCCCTCCCCCCAAACAGAGAGGCCCCTCAAGGGCGACGCGTCAGGTCGCCCTTGCTCGAACAGGCAGGGCGCCGCGGATCGCCGTCGCGGCGCGCTTCTGTTTAGGACATGGGGATTGGGATTCCGTCAAGCCAGTGGGAGACATGGGCCAAATGAACAACCGCTTTTGGGCAGGGTCGAGCCTCGCCATCGCCGTCGCGCTCGGCGCCGAGACAGCCGTCGCGCAAGACAGCGACGTGCCGGACGAGGACGAGTACGACGAGGTGGTAGTTACCGTTGGCACCCGTGCGGCACCTCGGTCGGCCACCGCCTCGCCCGTACCGGTGGACGCCATCGACTACGACGCCCTCGCAGACCAAGGCGTCGGCGACATGACCGAC
>VXPR01000577.1 GCA_009839405.1 Gammaproteobacteria bacterium | reverse complement strand
GGCGGTGGCGATCCAGGCCGGCTACGACCGCGCCTTCCTAACCATCCTGGACGCCAACGTGACGACGCTGTTCGTGGCGCTCATCCTCTACGCCATCGGCAGCGGCCCGGTGGCGGGCTTTGCGGTGACGCTCTCCATCGGCATCGTCACCTCGATGTTCACGGCCATCTTCGGCTCGCGCGTGTTGGTGCATCTGATCTATGGCCGCCGCAAGCTCACTAGGGTGCTGATCTGATGGCATTCGAACTGCCGACCATCGACTTCATGGGGCGCCGAAAGACGGCGGCGGTGGTATCTGCCTTGCTCGTGGTCGTCACAATCGTGGCGCTGGCGATCGGCGGCATCAATCGCGGCCTCGACTTCACCGGCGGCGCCTTGGTGGAGGTGGGGTTCGCGAGTCCCGTCGAACCGGTGACGGTGCGTTCGGTGCTCGACGATGCCGGGCTCACCGGCGGCGTCGTGCAGAACTACGGCTCGGAGACGGAGCTCCTGGTGCGGATGCCACCGGTGACGGGGGTGGATCAGTCCGATCTTGGCACGGAGGTGGCGGCGGCCTTGGCTCGGGCCTTTCCAAGCGTGGACCTCAGACGTTCGGAGTTTGTTGGGCCCGCGGTAGGCGAGGAACTCACCGAGAAAGGGGGCATGGCGCTGTTGGTGGCGCTGGGCGCGGTCATGCTCTACATCATGTTCCGCTTCACAGGGAAGTTCGCAGTCGGTGCGGTAGTAGCGCTGGCCCATGACGTGCTGATCGTGGTGGGCGCCTTCGCGGTGTTCCGCTGGACCTTTGGCCTTGCCGAACTCGCCGCCTTGCTGGCAGTGATCGGCTACTCGCTCAACGACACCATCGTGGTGTCCGACCGAATTCGGGAGAACTTCCGCTCGGTGCGGCGGGGGACGCCGGTGGAGATCATCAATCGCTCGCTGAACCAGATGCTGGGGCGGACGTTGGTGACGTCGCTGACCACGCTATTGGTCTTGCTTGCCCTCCTCATTGCCGGCGGGGAGCAGATTGCCGGCTTCGCCACTGCGCTGACCATCGGGGTGATGGTGGGCACGTACTCGTCGATTTACGTCGCCGCCAATGTGCTTCTAACCATGGGCATCACGCGCCAGGACCTGGCCTTGCCGGAAAAGGAGTCGGCGGAGACTCCCTGATTCTTGCCTTCCGCCTATACTCCCATCCGACGCCACTTGCTCGAGGGACCGACATGGATCGTATCGTCGTCTATCACAACCCGGGGTGAGGCAAATCACGCGGCGCGCTGGACATCCTGCGCGAGCGCGACGTCGAGTTCGATGTCATTCAATACCTCAAGACCCCCATTGACGCGGCCACGATGGCGCGTCTCATCGACCTTGTCGGCGAACCGCCGGCTAAATTCGTCCGCAACGACCGAAACTTCAAGGCGCTGGGCCTCGACGCCGCCGACTACACCACCCGAGACGCAGTGGTGGGCCTCTTGCAAGAGCACCCGAAGCTGATGCAACGCCCCATCATCGTGCGCGGCGAGAAGGCCGTCATCGCCCGGCCTTCGGAGAAGGTGGAGGAACTGCTTTAGGAGCGTGCCCTTCGGAGTTCCCACCCCGCCGGGGACGCCCGAGTCGCTGACGCGAGGAAGGAACTGACGCCGGCCACGCACCGCGACGGCGAACTTGGGGCGAGTACTTTGGGGGGAGGGCATCTTGCCCTCCCACGCGCCGCAAGGCGCGGTCCGTGCGTGCCTGTTGCGTCCACCTTGAGCCGCGCGCCTGTCGGCGCGTGCGAGGGCGGGACGCCCTCGCCCCCAGGTCCATCGCTTCGAGTCGAATTATTCACGAATTTTCAATTGCACAACCCGTAGGCGGCCCCCCCTTAAGAGAAACGGCGAAGGACCGCCGCTTCTCGACTCCCCCTCGAGGGGGGAGTGACAGGAAAGCGCGCGCCACCGTTGGGGATGCGAGGCTACGCAGTCGCCAGTGCTGATTCGTTGCTCGTGGTGGGGCGGTATGCCTCGGCGCGTGGGTCCGGGAACGTCGGTGCCAACTCCGTTTCCGGCTCTCCGGCAATCCGCGAGGCGCGCAGCACGCGCGGGTGGCCCGTGTCGTAGGGGCGCGCTCGATGCATTAGGCAGCGGTTGTCCCAGACCACGAGGTCGCCTACCTGCCACGAATGGCGATAGGTTCGGGGCGGCTGGCAGGCATCTTCCATGAGGGCGTCGAGCAACGCCTCGGACTCCTCCGGCGCCATGCCGACAATCCCGTACGCGTGGCGGCCCGTGTAGATCGACTTGCGGCCAGTCTCCGGGTGCGTCTTGATGACCGGACGCCGCGGCGCACCCTTGTCGTGGAAGCCGTATAGGTGGTCGGTCTCGTGGACGTAGCCGGCCTTCGACTGGGAGTGATAAAGCGAATGGTGTGCCGACAGCCCTTCGAGTTTCTCCTGCATTTGCGGCGACAGTGCGTCGTACGCTGCGCGCATGTCGGCGAATTCCGTCTCGCCCCCCTCTGGCGGCACCACGAGTGCCATCAACATGGCTGCCTTGGCGGCCAGCGGCATGTAGGTGCTGTCCGTGTGCCAGCCCTCATTGCCTCGCATGAGTGGGTAGCCTGGGTCGCTCGGCTGCGCTGTCGTGCCGTCCGGCTTTTGGTTGGAGAACTGGACGGTGGGCTTGTCCTGCTTGGGGTTCAGCTTTTCGATGTTGCCGAAGCGAAGCGCGAATGCCCCTTGCGCCTCTTCGGTGAGATTCTGGCCCGGGAAGATGAGGACGCCGTAGGTGAGGAACGCGGCGTGGATCTCCTCCCAAGTGGCATCGTCGAGTTGCGCAAGGTCCACATCGGTGACCACTGCGCCAAGGGTCGCGTCGGTCGGCGTGACGGTGATGGGCATTGCATGGCCTCCCTTCGTCGTGGTCTGCCCATCATACGCCCTCGCCCCTTGGAGGGCCGCGGAGGGCCTGCCGCTATCTGGCCGGTGCCGGAGTCGCCTGTTCTTCCCTCACCCAGAACAGCATCGCGGCGCCGATGAGCATGAGGATGATGAGGGAGGCGAAGCCAGCGCGCTGGGAGTTGAACCACGCGGTGGTGGTGGCCACCATCAGCGGCGCGAGGAACGCCGTCACCGTACCGCTCAGGCTGTAAAGACCAAAGAACTGCGTTGCCATCTGTGGCGGCGAGAGCTTGGCCATGAGGGTGCGGGATGCCGACAGCGCCGTCACGAAGAACAGGGCAAAGACCTGGAAAGTGAGGAAGTAGATGAGCTCGGCGGGCGTATGGAAGTAGGGTACGGACCAGAGCGGCTCCATGCCGACATCCACGGCGAACAGCACCACGCCCGGCCCCATCGACACCAGCGCCAGGAGGATTAGCGTCGTCATGGCGATGGAGACCTTGAGGGTGCGGATGGAGCCGAGCCGGTCATCGAGAAGGCCGCCGAGCCAGGCGCCGACCATTGCCGAGCCGGAGGTGCACAGCCCCAGGATGAGCATCGTCGTGGTGTCCCAGCCGAAGATGCCGGACGCGTACACGCCGTTGAAGACCAGGACGCCAGCCATGCCGTCGTTGAAGAACATGCGCGCCACCAAATACACGGCGATGTTGGCGTAGTGGTCGAGGCGGCGGACGGTGTGCACCACTTCCTGGATGCCGCGGCGCACGTTGTCGAGGATGCTCTCCGGAGAGCGGACGCCATCCGGCGTGAAAATCAGCAAGGGCAGGGTTGCCACGGCCAGCCAAATGCCGCCGATCGGGCCGACGATGCGGTCGTGCTCGTGTGCCGCCTTGTCGATGCCGAACAGCGGCGCATCCGGAAGGAAGGGCCAAGGCTGCGTGCCCGGCAGGGCGAACGCAAACAGCACGAAAATGAGCAGGAAGATCGCCGACATGTTGCCAGCGGAAAACGCAAGCCCCGACACCAGTCCTGCCTTGTCCGCCGGCGTCACGCTCGGCAGCATCGCGTTGTGGAACACCTCGGAATAGCCGAAGGCGATCAGCAGCACCAGCAGCAAGGCGAAACCGACGCCAACCCCCAGCCCCGCGCCCCCCCGGAGCATCCACCAGATCCCGCTGGCCCCCACCGCGCGCCTCACGTCGCTCGCGGCGGACACCGGCAGGCGGCGACCGATCTTGTCGGCGATGGCACCCATGAACGGAATCGTCAGCGCCATCGCGAATCCGGCGCTGGCGTTCAGATAGCCGATGAGCGTCTGCCCCCGCACCGGGTCGCCTACCACCACATTGCTGAAATACGGGAAGAAGATGTAGATGATGACCATGATGTAGAGCGGATCCCGGGAGCACTGTCCCATGGTCCAACTGTAGTAGCCGAGCGGCCTCGCCGCCGGCGTTCCCGCCAGCGACAAGGGCCGAGCAGCAGTCGTCTCGGTCATGCAGTTTGTCCCCTTCCCGATGGTGCCGTTCGCACCCGATGATGCGGCTCGCACCGCAGGCGCGCCCCTTGTGGTCGCCCGTGTTGGCCAAGCCGAGGCCCTACATCATACGAACACGGGCGACCACAAGGGACGCCTCTGCGAACGCGTGCGGGTTAGCGCCGCCAAACCCCGCCTACGTATGACCTAGAACCCTACGGCGGCACCCTCCTTGCGGTGATCCGAGGCCGCGCAGTAGCCACCGTCTTCCATGCGGTAGATGAGTTGGGCACCGCCGAACACCCCTTCCGCGTCGACGATGCCGACGCTGTGGCCTCGACCGGCGAGGTCTTGGGCGACGGATTCGGGGAAGCCGGCCTCCAGGGCAAGCTGGAAGTCTGGGGTGACGTGCCAGCGGGGGGCGTCGGAGGCGGCCTGCGGGTTTTCGTGGTGGTCGAAGATGCGGGTGACCATCTGCACGTGGCCTTGGTGCTGCATGTGGCCGCCCATCACGCCGAAGCTCATGGCGGGGACGCCGGCTTTGGTGACGAAGCCGGGGATGATGGTGTGGAAGGGGCGCTTGTTCGGGCCAACCTCGTTCGGGTGCCCCGGCTGCAACGTGAAGCCGGCGCCCCGGTTCTGCATGGCGATGCCGGTGCCCGGGATGACGACGCCGGAACCGAAGCCCATGTAGTTCGACTGGATCATGGAGACCATGCGTCCTTCTTCGTCGGCGGCGGTGAGATACACGGTGTCGTGGCTTACCGGCAGGGCGACCGGCGGCAGGGGTGCGGCAGTCGCGCGCGAGATGGTCGCGGCAGCGCGACGAATCGAGTCGCGTTCGAGCAGGGCTTCGGGCGGCAGCTTCATCGCCCGTAAATCGGCGAAGTGGTCGAACGCGGCGCGGATGGCGATCTTCATGGCCTCGACTTGCAGGTGGTGGGTCTTATAAACAAATCC
>VXPR01000563.1 GCA_009839405.1 Gammaproteobacteria bacterium | reverse complement strand
GAGGTGCAGCTCCTGGTTGCCGGTGCCCTTGAACTCCTCGTAGATCACCTCGTCCATCTTGGAGCCGGTTTCCACCAAGGCCGTGGCGACGATCGTCAGGCTGCCGCCTTCCTCGATGTTGCGCGCGGCGGCGAAGAAGCGTCGCGGGCGCTCCAAGGCGTTGGCGTCCACGCCGCCGGTGAGCACCTTGCCGGACGACGGCACGATGGTGTTGTAGGCGCGGGCAAGTCGGGTGATGGAGTCGAGCAGGATCACGACGTCCTTCTTGTGCTCGACGAGCCGCTTGGCCTTCTCGATCACCATCTCGGCCACCTGGACATGGCGCGAGGGCGGTTCGTCGAAGGTGCTTGCCACCACCTCGCCCCGCACGAGGCGCTTCATGTCCGTCACTTCCTCCGGGCGCTCGTCGATCAGCAGCACGATGAGCACCACTTCCGGGTAGTTGACGGCGATGGAGTCGGCGATGTTCTGCAGCATCAGCGTCTTGCCGGCCTTGGGTGGGGAGACGACGAGCCCACGCTGCCCCTTGCCGATGGGCGCGATGAGATCGACGATCCGAGAGGAGACGTCCTGCGTGGTGCCGTTGCCGCGCTCGAGCACGAGCCGGTCGTCGGGAAACTCCGCAGTGAGGTTCTCGAACAGAATCTGGTGCTTGCGGGTGTTGGGCTCCGCAAAGTTGATCTCGTCCACCTTCAGGAGGGCGAAATAGCGTTCGCCATCCTTGGGCGGGCGAATCTTGCCGGCGATGCTGTCGCCGGTGCGCAGGTTAAAGCGCCGAATCTGGCTCGGCGACACGTAGATGTCGTCGGGCCCGGCAAGGTAGGAGCTGTCGGCGGAGCGGAGGAAGCCGAAGCCGTCGGAGAGGATCTCCAAGGCGCCGTCACCGTAGATGTCTTCGCCTTGGCGGGCTTGCTTGCGCAGGATCGCGGCGATGACCTCTTGCTTGCGCGAGCGCGCCAGGTTGTCGAGACCCATGTCGCGGGCCATGTCGATGAGATCCCCAACGGGATTGCGTTTCAGATCGGTGAGATTCATGGATGCCCTTGTATCGCAAAGAGACGGCCTGCCAAGCGGCGGCCGGGGGTGGGCTTAGGGTTTCTTGCGCCTCGCACTTGGGTTTGGGCGTGCGTTTGGCGCGGCTTGGATCACGGAGCGCCCGGCGTGGACGCTGCCGAACGAAGAACAATGTGCCACCCGTGAGAGGGCATGTCAATGGTCAAAATGTGGCGAGGAACGACGAGGACATCCGCCTTGCCAAGCGCAGTTTACCCCGCAGGCGACCACTTTTTTTCGAGGCGAGTCTGCTGGTCAAATCAGCTGCAGCGCCAGATGTGGCTCTCGCCCGGCTTCTCCGGCATCGGCTGGTACCCTTCCGTTCGGGCTTTGTGCGCCGCCTGCGAGGCGGGCGGCCCCACAGGCCATTCCCAATGGTGGAGGCGGTAGCCGTCGGCCCCTCGCTTCAGCTCGAAGTGCTGAGCCATGGTCCAGCGTTGCGGACGGGCGCCCGGCTCGGGAGGCCACATGGTGTCTTGAAGCACCACCACCAGGAAGCGTTCGTCCGCAACGTCCACATAGGCCGTCCACCCGTCACCTATGCGGTGGTTGAACGCGTCCATCTGGACGTTCGGAACCGGATCCGTGCTCCACTCCAGCCGCATCTGCCTGCCCGACTCGATCGTGGACGGTGACGCCCCTACACAAGTGAGGCCCTGGCTTACGCATCCGGTCACGGCCACGCCAAGCACCAGGACCAGTGCGACTCTCATCGTGAGCATCGTTCCGTCGGCGTGCAGTCCCATATCCCTTTTGTCCCCAGGCCCGCTCGGTAGTTCCGCCCACCGTTTGGCCACCGCCGGGGGCGCCAGGGCACGGTTGGTCGTGCGTGGTACGGCCGCCATGGCCGCAGCCTGTTCCGAGGGGGAAACCAGATGGTCGTCGCCACGTACGAGGCCGTGGCTCGCCACGAGCGGTGGAGAGCGGCACGCCCTCCCCAGGGGGACCGAGGGCGCGCGGCTTGGGGGCGTCAGATGTTGCTGTCGAGGAACGCGGCGAGTTGGGACTTCGACAGGGCGCCGACTTTGGTGGCTTCCACTTCGCCGTTCTTGAACAGCATCAGCGTCGGGATGCCGCGAATGCCGTACTTGGGCGGCGTTTGCATGTTGGAGTCGATGTCGAGCTTGCACACCTGCAGGCGACCGGAGTACTCGTCGGCGATCTCCTCCAGGATCGGAGCGATCATCTTGCAGGGGCCGCACCATTCGGCCCAGTAGTCGACGAGCACGGGCTTGTCGGCGCCGAGCACCTTGTCTTCCCAGCTGTCGTCGGTGACGTGTTCGATGTTTGCGGACATGAAGTCTCCTGCCTTGGGCGTCGATGGGCGGGCGCCTAAGCGCATGCCGCCCCGTGGAAGTGAACCGGACGATTGTAGATCAACGCCTGAGCAAAGGCGCGATTCGCTTGGCGAAATAGGTGAGGATGGCGTCGGCGCCGGCGCGGCGAATGCAGGTGAGCGCCTCGACGATGGTGCGCTCTTCAAGCCAGCCGCGCTCGATGGCCGCCATGAGCATGGAGTACTCGCCACTCACCTGATAGACGAAGGTGGGTGCGCCAAAGGCTTCCTTGACACGCGTAACGATGTCTAGATATGGCATCCCCGGCTTCACCATCACCATGTCCGCGCCCTCGTCGAGGTCGAGGGCAATCTCGCGCAGCGCCTCGTCGGCGTTGGCAGGGTCCATCTGGTAGGTCATCTTGTCACCCTGGCCGAGGGTGGCGGCGGAACCCACGGCGTCGCGGAAGGGGCCGTAGAAGCCGGAGGCGTACTTGGCGGAGTACGCAAGGATCTGCGTGTTGACGAAGCCTGCCTCCTCGAGTGCTTCGCGGATGGCGCCGACGCGGCCGTCCATCATGTCCGAAGGCGCGATCATGTCCGCCCCCGCTTCGGCACACACCAGCGCCTGCTGCACCAGAATCTCGACGGTGCGGTCGTTCAGTACATAGTGGTCTGCGTCGAGCACGCCGTCGTGGCCGTGGCTGGTGTAGGGATCCAGCGCCGCGTCGGTGATCACGCCGAGCTCCGGGCACGCTGCCTTCACCGCCGCCACGGCGCGTGGAACCAAGCCGTCGGCATTCACCGCTTCCATCCCGTCCGGCGTACGCAGCGCGTCATCGACATGTGGAAACACCGCCACTGCCGGGATGCCGAGATCGACGCACTGCCTCGCATCCGCCACGAGCTCATCGATGCTGAGCCGTTCGATGCCGGGCATCGACGCCACCGGCTGGCGTGCCGATGTGCCTTCCACCACGAACATGGGATAGATGAGATCGTCCACCGTCAAGGTGGTCTCGCGCACCAGCCGGCGGGCGAAATCGCTCTTGCGATTGCGCCTCATGCGAACGTCGGGGAAGCTCATGGGGCTAGCTTACCCGACGAAGCTTTTGCGGAGGGCAAGTCGCCTCTCGCCAAGCGCACTTTCCTGTCACTCCCCCCTCGCGGGGGAGTCGAGAAAGGCCGTCCTCGGCCTTTCTCGGAGTGGGGGCTAGCCGGGATTCCCGACCGACCCATGCAACCCCCCCTTGCAAGACAGCAACAGGCGGCCGCAGGAAAGAGCCCTCGCCCAGCTTGTCAATGGCAACGGAAAGCTGCCAGATGAGAGTCCTTGCCCGGTTCGCGGCAAGCCCCCCACCGAGAAAGGCCGGGGACGGCCTTTCTCGACTCCCCGCGAGTGGGGAGTGACTAGGAAAGCGCCGCGCCGAGAGGGAGCGTCGACACGGGCAAGTCCGAGTGAGTCCACGTGCCTCCCCTCCGCGCACTCTCCTCCTGCCATTCCCACCTGTCGCAGCCCATACGCCTTCTGCCACAGATTTATACTCTGCAGTTGGTTTCGGGAGGGTCTCCCAATCTCCACCTTGGCGTCATTGGCGGCGGCGTTGCGACTGCGCGCGACACCACCCGTGCAGGCTGTGCTCGCGGGAGTGCTGGGCTTCGTCTTGGCTGGCGTCGCGGCCGCGGTGGCATGGCACTTGGGTTCGGTGCGCAGCCAAGGCGAAATGGTGCGCTTCGGTGAGACGATGTCTCGGCAAGTGGCGTTGCTTGCCGCTGAGCCGCTGCTGCAGCAGGACAGCATCGGTCTCGGCACCCTTGCCAACCGCATGGCCACCTTCGACGAAGTGCGCCGCATCACGATCCATTCGGTGGACGACCGCCTGCTCGCCGCCGCTGGCGACACCGGCGTTGGCGACAACGGGCAGGTTTGGGTCGGCCCCATCACGGTGGGGGACACGGTCGCCGGTCATGTGCACGTGGTGTTGGAGCCGGCACGGTTTCGGCCTTCGCTCGCGGCCGCAGTGGCGGCCAGTTGGCCGGCGTGGCTCGCCGCCTTTTTCGTCACCGTGCCGATTTGCTACGTGCTGGCGCGGGAAGGCAAGCAGCGACACGCGCCGACTCCTATCGGTTCCTTCCTGTTGGTCGTGAACCTGTTCAACCGCACGGTGCTCTCCTACGAGCGCCGCGCTGCGGTGCTGGACGAGGGATTGAAGATCGCCGAGCGGGTGGTGGGACTCTACGGCGGCCGCGCCTTGGAGCACGCGGAGGCGGGCATCGTGCTGGCGTTTGACGACTCGGGGCAACCGGATCGCGCCTTCGAGGCCGTATGCGGCGCCTTGCTCACCCAAGGCTTGTTCGAGGCCATGCGGCGACGCGCCGGAGGTGGGCGGGAGGCGCCGGTTTTCCGCTACGGGCTGTCGGTGGCACCGTGGTATGCGGGTGCCGAGGAACTCGCGGATGCGGCGCAGACGCGCGACGCGATCCTGCTCTCGGCACTTGCGCCTTCTGGCGAACTTGCCATCGGCAACGCTGCACATCGCGCCATCGAGCGACCGGAGCGATTGCAGCTCGCGCCGTTGGACACGGTGGCTACGCAGACGCTATCCGTCACGCTTGCACCTTGCCGGATTGTCCGCGGGGCTGCTGGCGCGTACCGCACGGTTCTCGATGAGCAGGTCAAGGCTGCGCAGAGACCGGTGCCGGCCTAAACGTCCTGTCGGCTCGCTGCGCCCACTCGTGAATGGTCTGGGCCGGCAGCCCGGCTCACGCCGCATGCCCGTCAGTCGGACGTGCCGAGCGAGTCCACCCGGCGAAAGCCGCGGGGCAGCAGCTTGCCCATGCGGGCGCGTTCGCCGGCGTAGGCTTCGAGGCTCGATGCCTTGAGCGTCAGGTGGCGCTCGCCGGCGAAGACGATCAGGCGGGCCCGCGGCCCCCGCCCCCCGCCAAACACCCCCCCGCCCGCGGTGTAGCCCCCGC
>VXPR01000038.1 GCA_009839405.1 Gammaproteobacteria bacterium | reverse complement strand
GGCCAGCTCGGTCCTCCGACTACAAGCCCGGCTCCGCAAGGAGCCGGGCTTTTTTTCTTCGGCTTGAACAACCAAGGGCCTCCCATCCCGCCACACACTTTGGCCGTCCTACACACCGTAAATCCTTCCCATTCCGTCCATCCCGCCACACACTTTTTCCGTCCTACACGCCGCGCGAGATCTCCCACTCAGCGCCTCGAGGCCAGAGAGGCGAGAAAACCCAGCCTACATATGCACTCACGAAACGTCGATTTCCTACGCAAGCATGGCAATTTACTGACTTTTTTTTGTGCCGGAACTGGGCACAATCCCTCGCCGTCAAATTGACAAACACGAAGGCGGAAGAGGATCATGCCCGACCAGCCAAGCGCGGCCGCGGTGCTGAACGACCTAGGCCCGGAGAAGGAAGAAATGGAAATCAGAGAGATGTTTGAGGCCCTGCGCGCCGACATGGCGGCTTCGGAGGAGCGCACGAACGAGCGCTTTCAAGAGGTTCGGAACGACATCACCGCCTCGGAGGAACGCACGAGCGAGCGTTTCCAGGAGGTCCGGAATGAGATTATCGCGTCGGAGCAGCGCACCGGCGCCACCATCGCCTCCGTGGAGCAGCGCTCGGACGAGCGCTTTCAGGAGGTCCGGAACGAGATCGCCGCGTCGGAGCAGCGTACCGGCGCCACGGTCGCCGCCGTGGAGCAGCGCACGGACGAGCGCTTTCAGGAGGTCCGCAATGGGATCGTCGCCTCGGAGCAGCGCACCGGCGCCACGGTCGCCGCCGTGTAGCAGCGCACGGACGAGCGCTTTCAGGGGGTCCGCAATGAGATCGTCGCCTCGGAGCAGCGCACCGGCGCCTCGATCGCCACCGCGGAGCTGCGCACAACCGAGCGCTTTCGGGAAATGCGCGAGGACATCAAGGAAGTCAGGGCGCACGTTGACTTGAGTGCCGCAGACCTGCGTGAGGAAATCCGTGCCAACCGCCTCTTCAAGAACAGCCGCCTCGGCCTCGCTGTGGCAATCGCCGTCGGCGCCGCGGTGGTCGGCACCTTCGTCCTGCAGCTCTTGGACGCCATCTTCTGAACCTGCCACGCATTGGCGAAGCCGAACCTCACGACGGCATCCACCTAGCCCATCCAAGGCCGCGTCGCCCTTTCGATAGCGCGATTTCCCTGCGCGTGGCTGCCCGCAGCAGCTCCCCCTTGCCAGATCGATCGCCCACGCGGCCGGACTATGTGTCGGGAAGGGAACGTGGAACTCGGCGTGGATGCTGGAGTTCGTCCAAGAGGCTCCATCTGGCGATAGGCTATGCGGGGTCTCACTGCGTCAAGTGCATTTGGTCGTCACGGGCGCCGAGGCAGGGACATCAGCGGAGAATGAGCGGCTATGAGCGAGATTGCGATTCATGTGGAGACGGCCTACATCGAGCGGGAGTCCGATCCGGCGAACGGGCGGCATTTGTTCGCCTACACCATCACCATCGCGCATCGTGGGGGCGAGCCGGCGCAGTTGATGAATCGCTATTGGCTCATCACGGACGGCAACGGCAAGCGCGAGGAGGTTCGTGGTCCTGGGGTGGTGGGCAAGCAGCCGAGGCTGGAGGCCGGGCAGGCGTTTCGCTACACCAGCGGCTGCATTCTGGAGACGCCGGTGGGGGTCATGGAGGGGCACTACGAGTTCCACACCGACGATGGAGAGGCGTTCGAAGCGCCCATCGCGGCCTTCACGCTGGCCGTGCCGAACGTGGTGCAGTAGGGCGTGGCGACCTATGTGGTCGGCGACATCCAGGGGTGCTTCCAGAGCCTCGAGCGCTTGCTCCATCGGGTGCGGTTCAACCGCCAGAGCGATCGGCTCTGGTGCGTGGGGGATCTCGTCAATCGCGGCGCCGGCAACCTCGCCACGCTGCGCTTCATGCGCGATTTGGGCGAGCGTGCCACGTGCGTGCTCGGCAATCACGACCTGCACCTCTTGGCCATCGTCTTCGGGGGCCACCAACCTCGCCGGAGCGACACGCTGGACGACGTGCTGAACGCGCCGGATTGCATGGAGCTCTGCCATTGGTTGCGCTCGCTACCGTTGCTGGTGCGGGCGGAGGACGTGACGATGGTTCATGCGGGAGTTCCGCACGTTTGGAGCCTCGGGGAGGCTTGCGAGCTGGCCGAGGAAGTCGAAGCCGCGATCCGCGGCCGGGGTTACGAGGGCTTCTTCGAGCGCATGTACGGGGACATTCCAGACACCTGGGACAATGCGCTCGCTGGCATGGAACGCTTGCGTGCCACCACGAACTACCTCACGCGAATGCGATTCGTGGACCCTGGCGGACGGATGGACTTCGACTTCAAGGGGGTTCCCGCCGAAGCGCCGCCGGGAGGGAGCTTTGCGCCGTGGTTCCGCTACCCCACCCAGGTGCAGGGGCGGTTGCTGTTTGGGCACTGGGCCGCCCTCGACGGCGATGCAGGCGGCGACAACTTCATCGGCTTGGATACAGGATGCGTTTGGGGCAGGACCATGACGGCCTATCGACTGGAGGATGGCAGGCGGTTCTCGGTCGAGTGCGGCAACGCGGCTTGATACCCCCGGAGTGCGTTCTTCGGGAGCGGGTCTAATGCCACAAGGGCGGGATGGCATGGCATTCTTTCGCACTCCCGCAAGCTGACGTCGTGAGCCCAATGAAGAATGTGATCCTGCTCATCACCGATACGTTTCGCTTTGACAACCTTGCCGATCATGCGACGCGCCCCGTGCGCACACCGTGTCTCGATGCGTTCGCCGAGTCTCGAGCCACCTCCATCGAGGGTTTCTACACCGCCAGCTTCCCCACCATTCCCCATCGCACGGACGTCGCCACCGGGGTGCTCGGTTGGCCGCATTACCCGTGGCAGCCCATCTCTCGCAGCGGGCCGAACCACATTGCCGGAAGCCTAGGTTCGCAGGGCTATGCCACGCAGCTCATCTGCGACTGCCCGCACCTGTTCAACAGCCGCTTCCAGCACGCCTTCGACGCCGCCTTTCAGCACCGAGGGCAGGAGGGCGACAAGCATCTGCTGCAACTCAATCGGCCCATTCGGGAAACCGTGCCGCCCACCAAGGTGCGCACGAGGCCGGCGTGGCGCGGCGCGAACCTCACCGACCTGCATCGCTGGATGAACCGCTACTTCGAGTCGGAGGAGGACACCTTCGCCGCTCGCACCGCCGCCACAGCTACGCGCTGGCTGGAGGAGAACCACGCTGGCACGCCGTTCTTCCTGTGGGTGGATTTCTTCGACCCGCACGAGCCTTGGGACCCGCCCGAGTACATGGTGCGGCGCTACCAGCCGGACTACGACGGCGAGCCCATGCTGCACTGCAACTACGGCCCCGCCACGGACTACACGCCAGACGAACTGACGAACCTCTGGGCGCACTACGCGGCCGAGTCGGAGATGGTGGATCGCCACTTGGGGCGCGTGCTGCAGAAGATCGACGACCTGATGCTGTGGGACGACACCATCGTCGTGATCACCAGCGACCACGGCACCAGCCTCGGCGAGCACAACCGCACCGGCAAGAGCAACATCAGCGACCACGACGACCGCTACTGGCCCATCTATCCCGAGGTGGGCCACGTTCCGTTCCTGATCGGCGGGGGCGACGTGCCGGCGGGCGCAAGCCTTAACCTCCTCGCGCAGCCGCAGGACATCCTGCCCACCATCGCCGAGTTCGCCGGCTTCGACAGCACCATGCCCAAGCCCGTGGAAGGCAAGAGCTTCGCGGCCGCGCTGCAAAACGGCGGCGGAGGGCACCGCGAGATGGCGGTGAGCGCTGGCTTCGTGCGTCCAGGCGACGACGGCCGCTGCCCGCCCACGTCCGTCACTCCCTTCGCCGCAACCGAGAACTGGGGCTACGCGCCGTGCGGGGCGGAAGGGGAACCGGAGCTCTACAACCTTGCGCAAGACCCGAACGCCGCGACGAACGTCGCTGGCGAGCATCCTTCGGAACTCGCCGAAATGGCGGAACGCTTTGACGCCTTCATGGCGGATGCGGGCGTGCCGGCATCGGTTCGGCAATGCTGGGCGACGGAAGCCTCGTAGGAGAAGACGAAATGGCACGACGCCCTGCGAAAAAGCGGAAGCTGCGCTACGGCTTCATCGGTGCCGGTGGCATTGCAGGCGCGCACCTGCGCGAGCTTGCCAAGCGCGACGACGTAGAGGTGGTAGCGATGGCCGACATCTCTGAGGAGGCCATTGCGCGGCACAGGGAGCGCTTTGGCATTGCGTCTGGGTATGAGGACTGGAACGAGATGCTGGCGGCCGAGGAGCTGGGCGCAGTGTCGGTGTGCACGCCCAACAAGCTGCACGAACAACCCACCATCGACGCCTTGAAGGCCGGCTGCGACGTGCTGTGCGAGAAGCCGCTGGCGGACAGCGCCGAGGCCGGCGAGCGAATGGTGGCGGCGGCCAGGGATGCCGGGCGCAAGCTGGTGATCGGCTTTCAGTATCGCTACAACGCCCGCACGCAGTTTCTGCGCAAGGCCGCGGACGGCCGGCAGTTCGGCGCCATCCTCTATGCGAGCGTGAAGGCGCTGAGGCGGCGCGGGATTCCCAACTGGGGCGTGTTCGGGCGCAAGGAGTTGCAGGGCGGCGGGCCCCTCATCGACATCGGCGTGCACGTGCTGGAGATGACCCACTACACGATGGGCTCGCCCGTGCCGGTGAGCGCCTGCGCGGACATGTTCACATACATCGGCAACAAGCCGTCGAACCGCGTCGAGTCGGCATGGAAGGGCTGGGACCACCGCACCTACAACGTCGAGGACCTTGCGGTGGGCCGCATCCGGTTCGAAAACGGAGCGGTGGCGCACATCGAGGCCGCATTCGCCGCCCACATTGCGGGTGACGAGTGGAACTTCACCCTAATGGGCGACAAGGGCGGCGCGACATGGGATCCGCCCCAGATCTTCCGCGACGAACACGGCCACATGGTGAACAAGACCCCGGCCTGGCTTGCCGACAAACAGCAGCCGATGTTCCAGAGCAAGATGTTCAACTTCGTGGAGCACTGCCTCTACGACCGCCCGACGTTGGCGCCGGGGGAGGACGGCCTGGCGGTGCAACGGATGTTGGATGCACTGTATCGGTCGGCAGAGAAGGGTGGCGGGGAGGTCGCGGTCTAGTCCGACGTTTTCGAGGTGCCTTTGGAGGGAGGGCGTCTCGCCCATGCGCCGCAGGGCGCGTCCTTGAGGCCGTTTTGCGCGCCTGCCGGCGCGATGGAGGGCGCGACGCCCGCCCGTGTCTGTTGTAATTAGTCCGCCCCCGCCCCCCGGGGGGCGCGGGCGG
>VXPR01000129.1 GCA_009839405.1 Gammaproteobacteria bacterium | reverse complement strand
AGATGTCTACAAGATACAGGCGTCGTAGTGGAGCAGTTCGTCACGGGCCGGGAAATCACCGTGGGCGTGCTGGACCTGCACGGCGAACCCGCTTCGGCTCTGCCGGTGGTCGAGATCATAGTCGGCAAGGGCGAGTGGTACGACTACACCAATCGCTACACCCCCGGTCGCAGCGAGCACATCATCCCCGCAAAAGTGTCCGACGACGTTGCTTCTGCGTTGAAGGGCGTTGCCATGGCGGCGCATAGCGCACTGTGCCTGCGCGACCTCTCCCGCGCCGATTTCATCCTCGCGGACGACGGCGGCTTCGTGCTGCTGGAAGTGAACGCCATCCCCGGCATGACCCCCACCAGCCTCTATCCGGACGCCTGCCGCGCCGCCGGCGTCGACTTCGCCACCCTAACCGCCCGCCTCGTCCAAAGCGCGGCGCGACGGGGCCCGAGCTGACCCCATGGCCGTAATCCAAAGTCGAATCAAGCCCGGCGAGCAGTCGTTCGATGCCAACCGCGAGCACCACCGCGGATTGGCGGAAGAGCTGCGCGTGGTGGCGGCGCAAGTGGCGCTCGGTGGCGACGAACGCTCGCGTGGACGCCATTTGGCGCGGGGCAAGTTGCTGCCGCGAGACCGGGTGGCTGGACTCTTGGACCAGGGAGCGCCGTTCCTGGAGTTGGGGCAGTTCGCGGCGCAGGGTCTGTACGACGACGATGTTCCTGCCGGTGGCATCATCACCGGCATCGGTCGTGTTCGTGGCCACGAGTGCGTCGTGGTTGCCAACGACGCGACCGTCAAGGGCGGAACCTACTATCCGATCACGGTGAAGAAACACCTGCGGGCGCAAGAGATCGCGCTCGAGAATCACCTGCCTTGCGTCTATCTCGTGGACTCTGGCGGCGCGTTCCTGCCCTTGCAGGCGGAGGTGTTTCCCGATCGCGACCACTTTGGTCGCATTTTCTTTAACCAGGCGAACATGTCGGCGCGGGGCATTCCGCAGATTGCCGTGGTGATGGGTTCCTGCACGGCGGGAGGCGCCTATGTTCCGGCGATGTGCGACCAGGCGATCATCGTCCAGGGGCAGGGCACGATCTTTCTCGGCGGTCCGCCGCTCGTGAAGGCGGCCACGGGCGAGGAAGTGGATGCCGAAAGTCTCGGCGGCGGTGACGTGCATTCCCGCCGCTCCGGGGTGACCGACTATCTGGCGGCGGATGACGAGCACGCGCTGGCACTCGCGCGCGAAGCCGTTGCCGCAAGCCATCTGCGCCATCGCAGCACGCTCGATACGCAGCCGGTGCGCGAACCCGCCTACCCGACCGAAGAACTCTATGGCGTCCTGCCCGTCGATACGCGCACCCCCTACGACGTGCGCGAAGTCATCGCCCGGATCGTGGACGGCTCCGACTTCCACGAGTTCAAGGCACTCTACGGCGATACGCTGGTGTGCGGCTTCGCTCACATCCAGGGAATGCCCGTCGCCGTCGTTGCCAACAACGGCATCCTGTTCTCGGAATCCGCCCTCAAGGGGGCGCACTTCATCCAGCTTGCAGACCGGCGCGGCGTGCCGCTCGTGTTTCTGCAGAACGTCACCGGCTTCATGGTGGGCCGGCGCTACGAGAACCTCGGCATCGCCAAGGATGGCGCCAAGATGGTCACCGCCGTCGCTTGCGCCCGGGTGCCGAAGTTCACGGTGGTGATCGGCGGTTCCTTCGGCGCCGGCAACTACGCCATGTGCGGCCGCGCATACGGTGCACGAATGCTGTGGACCTGGCCGAACGCGCGCATCTCCGTCATGGGTGGCGAGCAGGCGGCGCATGTCCTTGCCACCGTTCGAGGCGACGGCATGGCGGCGCGGGGAATTGAATGGCGGGGCGAGGAGCGCGATGCGTTCATGGATGGCATCCGACAGCAATATGAGACGGAAGGCCATCCCCTTTTCGCTTCGGCGCGGCTCTGGGACGATGGCGTGATCGACCCGGTGGATACGCGCCGGGTGCTGGGCTTGGCCCTAGCCGTGGCCGGCCGGGAACCGCTGACCGAGGATGCCAGCTTCGGCATCTTCCGGATGTAGTGTGCTGCGTCACAGGCTCATTGGTATTGGGTGCGACCAAGGTCGTGCCGGCAGGGTCATTGCGTGGGCGTCGGCAGCACATCCTCCCTTTCCAACGAGTCCGATTCGATGAACGCCTCTTCAGTTGATTCAACGCATTTCTGACAGGGGACGGTAGCGAGAGATGTTTCGGACGCTGTTGGTCGCAAACCGGGGCGAAATCGCCTGCCGCGTGATTCGCACGGCTAGGCGCATGGGCCTCGTTGCCGTGGCAGTGCATTCCGAGGCGGACGCCGACGCCCCCCACGTGCGGCAGGCGCACCGAGCCGTTTGCATCGGCGCGTCGCCAGCCACGGAGAGCTACCTCAACATCGACGCACTGCTGGCGGCGGCCGCGAAGACAGACGCCGATGCGATCCACCCCGGCTACGGTTTCCTCTCCGAGAACGCGGACTTCGCTGCCGCCTGCGAGGGCGCCGGCAGGATTTTCGTCGGCCCGAGTCCGGAAGCGATACGCGCCATGGGGTCGAAGATCGAGGCCAAGAACCGCGTTGCCGCGGCCGGAACGCCGGTGGTGCCGGGCTACCAGGGCGAGGACACCTCGCCCGCCACTTTGCGCGCGGAAGCGGCGCGCATTGGATTTCCCTTGCTGGTCAAGGCCTCCGCCGGAGGCGGCGGCAAGGGCATGAGGCTGGCCCGGAACGAAGGCGAACTCGAAGGCGCCGTGGCGGCGGCGCGGCGGGAAGCCGCATCGGCCTTCGGCGACGACGCCGTGCTGCTCGAACGCTATCTCACGGCACCCAAGCACATCGAAGTTCAGCTCCTGGCAGACCACCACGGCAAGAGGCTGCTTTTGTTTGACCGCGTCTGCTCGGTGCAGCGGAGACACAAGAAGGTGATCGAGGAGGCACCCGCGCCAACGGTCACCGAGGAGTTGCGCCAGACGATGGGCGCCGCTGCGATTCGCGCCGCAAAGGCCATCCACTATCGCGGTGCCGGCACGGTGGAGTTCATTGCCGAGGGCGGCGAGTTCCATTTCATGGAGATGAACACCCGGCTGCAAGTGGAGCATCCAGTGACGGAGATGGTGGTGCGCGTTTGCCAGGACGGCAGTGAGGCGCCCCTCGATCTCGTCGAGTGGCAGCTTCGCGTCGCCGCTGGCGAGGCACTTCCGTTTACGCAGGAGGAGCTTGCCATGCGCGGCCACGCCGTCGAGGCGAGGGTGTATGCGGAGAATCCAAGGCGACGTTTTCTGCCGTCGTCGGGGCAGCTTGCGCGGGTGGCGTTCGCCGGCGGCGACGGCGTGCGAGTCGATGCCGGCGTCGAGACCGGCAGCGACGTACCCGTGCATTACGACCCGATGCTGGCGAAGGTGATCGCCCACGGCAAGGATCGGACGCAGGCAATCGAACGGCTGGGCCAAGCCCTCGCCGACAGCGAGTTGGCCGGTGTCGAGCACAACATCGCTTATCTCCGACGGGTGCTGGCACATGACGACTTCCGTGGCGGCGAGTACACGACTGGGCTCGCCGAGGCTCACGCTGCCGACCTGACTCCGCCCGCAAGTCCCTTCGCGCCTGTGATCGCAGCCATCGCCCGGCTCGGTGTCGGGGACGGCAACCCGTGGGCGGCAACGGACGCGTTTCGCCTCAACCTTCCGCCCGAGGTGTCCTTCAGCGTGCGGCAAGGCCGGGATCGGGTCGAGGTCTCGCTCTGCCTTGCCGCTGCCGGCAGCATCGAGGCACAGCTGAGCGCCGCCAAGGGCGAACCCCAAACATGGCTGCTCGACTCCATCGACGTTGCTGGCAACGCTTTCGAAGCGCGCGTGCAGTACGAGGATGGCACGACCCAAGGGCTCGCCGCCCGTCTCCTGCGTCGCAGTGAAGACATCTTCGTTACGCAGTCGGGCGAGACCGAACGCATCGCCTTCGCAAGCAAGGACCCGGGCAACTTCGGTACGGTCGGAGACCCCGGTGGCCGTATCGTCGCCCCCATGCCGGGGCAGATCGCGACGGTCTCCGTCGCGTCAGGCGACCGCGTGAAAGCCGATCAACCCCTCCTGACGCTGGAGGCCATGAAGATGGAACACAGCATTCGCGCGCCGGCTGCGGGGGTGGTCAAGGAAGTCCTCTGCAAGCCGGGCGAGAGAGTCGAGGACGGCGCGGAACTCGTCGTGCTCGATTCCTGACGACCGCACGGCAGCGCCAGGGCGGGCTGCCCGTTTGCCCACTCTGCCGGCGACGCATCGTCGCCCGTGATCGGTTGCCGGAACGTCAGGCGGCGGCGCTTGCCTGGGTGATCAGGACGATCGTGCCGTCTTCCTTCTCGATCCAGGCGAAGACATTCTCGCGGCCGTCTGCTTCACCGCTACTGACGCCGCGCATGCGGATGACGTCCCCCGGCCAGCAGGGGTTGGTGAACTTAACGTCCATGCTGCCGCTAGCGAACCAGCGCTCACCGAAATAGCCGTCCAAGAGGTGGCCAATGTACGCCATCGTCATGCGACCGCCCACCACCACGTCGCGAAAGCCCAGTTCCTTCGACGCTGCGAGGTCGGTGTGATAGTTCTTGCTGCCGTGGAAGTACTGGCCACACATCTCAAGCGTGATTGAGCGCTCGAAGCCCGGAATCTCGTCGCCCTCCGGCACCACGAACTTGCGCGCTCCAGCCTTTTGCTCCGGCTTGCGGAAAGCCACTTCGTCCACGGGGGCGTCGAGCAGAAACGACTGATGGTGGTTGGCGCTCAGCACCTCGTCGCCAGCGGCGTCAACCACGGTGAAGGCCGTGTTGACGACGGTGCGGTCGCGCTTGCGGTAAATGTCCTCGATGTGGCCGCGGGTGGTGTACTCGCCTCCCGCCGTGAGCGGACTCGCGAAGCTCCATTGCTGGCGCATCCAGAGATGGCCCTTCTGCTGGCTGTAGGCCGTCTCGCCGAAATAGTTGTCGGCATCGGTTGCGATCATCGACGGCACCGGCGTTGCACCGGAGTCGAAGCTGGCGCGGTCGAGTTCGAGTCCCTCGAAGTAGTCGTCGATCAGGCCCGGACGGACGACGAAGCCCTTTTCCGGCAGTTCCTTCCCGACCCACGGTTCGGCTGTTGCGTTCAATTTCCGCTCCCCTTCAGTCGCTGTTCGCTTGAGACAGCCGCCGATACTACCAGCCCGTCGGGGGGGGGGGGGGGCGGGGGGGGGCGGGGGGGGGTAAGAAAAAAAAAAAAACCCCGAGAAGC
>VXPR01000186.1 GCA_009839405.1 Gammaproteobacteria bacterium | reverse complement strand
GATCCCAGTCGTGGCCGGTGGCGCGCAACGACGGGCCGGTGATGCCCCAGTCGAGCCCCTCCTCCGTGGTGTAGGCGCCGATGCCCTGGGTGCGCTTCTTCAGGATGCGGTTGTCCATCGCCATCTTCTGGTAATGGTCCAGCCGCTTCGGCATGTAGTCGCAGAAGTCAAGCACCATCCGATCCCAGCCGTCGGGCAAGTCCTGCGCAGTGCCGCCGATGCGGAACCAGCTTGGGTGCATCCGGCCGCCGGTGATGGCCTCGATGATGGAGAAGAGCCGCTCGCGGTCGGCGAACATGTAGAAGACCGGCGACATCTGCCCCACGTCCTGGGCGAAGGTGCCGTAGAACAGCAGGTGGCTGGCGATGCGGAAGCACTCGGAGAGCATCACCCGGATCACCTGCGCCCGGGGCGGCACCTCGATGCCGGCCATGCGCTCCACGTTCATCACGTAGGGCAGGTTGTTCATCACGCCGCCGAGATAGTCGACGCGGTCGGTGTAGGGGATGTAGGTATGCCACGACTGGCGCTCGGACATCTTCTCCTGCGCCCGGTGGTGATAGCCGATGTCGGGCACGGCCTGGACGATCACTTCGCCGTCGAGCTGCAGGGCGATGCGGAAAACCCCATGCACGCTCGGATGATTGGGGCCAAGATTCAGGAACATGAAGTCCGTATGCCGTGCCTTGCGGCTCATGCCCCACTCTTCCGGCACGAACCGCAGCGCTTCCTGCTGTGCCTCCTGGAACTCCGGGGTCATCTGGAACGGGTCCATTTCCGTTGCCCGTGCCGGATGGTCCTTGCGCAGGGGATGGCCTTCCCACAGCGGCGGGGTGAGGATGCGGCGCAGGTTCGGATGACCCGCGAAATGCATCCCGAACATGTCGAACGCCTCGCGTTCGTACCAGTTCGCCACCGGATAGATGGACTCGATGGAGTCGATGTTGGCGTCGTTCTCGGCCAGCGCCACCTTGACACGCAAGTCCTCGTCGGCGGAGAGCGACATGAGGTGGTAGAAGACGGTGAAGTCGGAGTCTGGCTGGCCGGCGCGATTCTGCCGGGCGCGCTCGTCGATGCCGGAGAGATCGAACATCAGTTCGAAGCGCTTGGGTGCCTCGTGCTTGAGGTAGCGCATGGTTTCCCGGATGCGCTCGCGCGGCACCCAGACGGTGGGAACGTCGTCCACCGTCTCCTGATAGATGCAGTCGGCGCCGATCCGCGCCTTCAGATCGGCTACGGCGGTCGGCAACGCCTGAATCGGCTCGGCCGCTTCCGCCATGCTATCGCTCACTCCTTGGGGGCGAGGGCATCTTGCCCTCGCTCGCCGACAGGCGCGGGAATGGCTGGACCGCCGTGTGCTTGCGTATGGACGCGCCTTGCGGCGCGTGCGAGGCAAGATGCCCTCGCCCCCAAGGGGCCCTCGCTTCGAAGCGATCTGAAAGCATGAGTTTGGGCGTTCCCTATGTCCCGCGCTTGCGACCTAGCAGCGCGTCCGACAGCGGAGCGTCTCCCACTGTGGACGGCTCTGCCATGTCCGTCACCTGCATTCGCTCGGGCGTGCGCAGGTCGCGTTGGCTCGGGTCGTATTTCGCCACCGAGCCGTCCTCGCCGATGGCCCAGGAAAGCGGCCGCGGGGTGTTCTTTACGGCCTCTTGCAGGAGCGTCAAGCCTTGCATGAAGGCTTCCGGTCGAGGCGGACAGCCGGGCACATAGACATCCACCGGCAGGAACTTGTCCGCCCCCTGCACCACGCTGTAGACATCGAACATGCCGCCGGAGTTGGCGCAGGAACCCATCGAGATCACCCAGCGCGGCTCCAGAAGCTGTTCGTAGAGGTGTTGCAGCACGGGTGCCATCTTGCGGAACACGGTGCCGGAGACGACGATCAGGTCTGCCTGCCGCGGCGTCGCCCGAATCACCTCGGCGCCGAAGCGCGAGATGTCGTGGCGCGAGGTGAAGGACGTCGCCATCTCCACATAGCAGCACGAGAGGCCGAAGTTGAAGGGCCAGATGGAATTGGAGCGGCCCCAGGCGACGAGGTCTTCGAGCCGCGCCGTGAGGAAGCTCTTGCCGGCCTCCTCGTTGTAGGCGTCGTCCGCTGCCTGCATGGGAGCGTCGGGTTCGGTCTTGACGAGTCGCCACTGCATGGCTAGCTGGCCTCCGGGGCTTCGGTGCGCGCGTAGCGCCCTGGCCTGGGTGCCCGGCGCTTGAGCCCCCAGTCGAGTGCCCCGGTGCGATATTCGTAGAACAGCACGGCGAGCAACAGGACGATGAAGATGGACGCGCCGATGTAGCCGGCAAGGCCCACGTCGTGAAACGCCACCGCCCAGGCGATGATGAAGATGGTCTCGAGGTCGAAGATGACGAAGAAGACGGCGATCAGATAGAACTCGATGGAAAGCCGCATGTCCTCGGCATCGCCCACGGGCACTACGCCGGATTCGTAAGGGATGTCTTGGGCACCGCCGTGCCGCGCCTTGGCGCCGATGTACCACGAGGCGACCAGAGTGGCCGCCAGCACAGCCCCCACCACGAGGGCGAACAGGACGAACGGCAGGATGTCGCCACCCGCGCTCAAACCCCCTTCAGCCATCGACCCTCCTGCCGCAAACCCAAGCCTCGAACGAAGCGCGACACGATACTAGAGAGGGGGCGCGCCGGGCAAGGTAAAGGGCTGGGAGCGAACTCCCTCGAGAGCGTAAGATTGCCGCCCGTATGGTCTCGATGCACGATCCAACGCGGCCCCGGGCCGTTGCCGTTGGCGCCGGCCTGCTGCTGCTGGCGGCGGCGGTGCTGGCGCTTGGCTGGGCCACAGGGTTCGATGCCGTGGACAGCAACGGTGCGCGGGTGTTTTTCGTCGTCCTTTGGGCCTATCTCGGCTACACCGCCTTGAGCGGCCAAGGCTGGGCGCGGCACGCGATTCTGGCGGTGTTCGTGGCCAAGCTCTGGGGCGTGTTCAACGCGCCTTCGCTCGCCGCTGGCGTTGCGACCCTGACCGGCACGGAGGCGACTGCGGAAGTGCTCGTGCTGGCAGCACTGGTGGTCCTTTGGCTGCCTTCGGCAAGGCGCTGGTTCGCCGAAAGTGCGCTACGAATGCACGCGGAAGTACCGTAGCCCCCGTAGGGGACGGGCTTGCCCGTCCCCTATACAAGAAGCTAGCGCATATGCAGGGCGGGCCTTCGTAGGGAAGGCAGAATGCCTTCCCTCCGAGAACCGTCCCATTGCCAAGTCCGACAGACTGCTAGGCCTCGGACAACTGCAAGAGCACGCCGTGGGTGGATTTCGGGTGGACGAACACTTGCGGACCGCCTTCGCCAATGAGCTGGGCGCCACCGGCCTTCATCGCTTCGCAGGTGGCGGCGAGGTCGTCGACCGCGAATGCCACGGTGTGGATACCCTCGCCCCGGCGCAGCGCTCTGCCGACGGCGGATTCCGGATCCGTGGGTGCCACCACCTCGATGAAACCGCCGCCAGGCAGGTTGAAGAACGCCTGCTTGATGCCGAGCGCCTCGCTCTCGTCGGTACGGTCGAGTTCGAGCCCGACCTTGTCGCGGTAGGTGGCAATGCCTTCGTCGATGTCTTCCACGCGCACAACCAAATGGTCGAATGCGGTCAACCCCATGTCTTTCCCCTTGTCCGTAGATGATTGGTTCGGATTCCGGGCACCGCCCGAATACCGACAGGCTGTTATGGTACGGGATGCCGGTCGGCTGCGGTGAAGGCGGTGTGGCCCGGGCGATCTGGAGGGAAAGGACATGAGCGAAGAAAAGGGTCTCACGAACCATGAAATCACCATCGCGCTCGAAGGTGGCTCTTTGCTCGGCCCTTTCGGCGCCACCTGGAGCACGGAAATCCTGAGCGACGTGCGCGAACTCAGCCGCGACTACGACGCTTTCCTGCAAGGTGGCGGCCAGAAGCGCTTCAAGTACCACCTGCACGACCCGGAGAAGCACATCTCCCATTCCCTGATCCTGAAATTCGAGCATGTCACGGCGATCTATGACCGCGTGGCGCTCTCTGACCACTGAGGCCGATCATGTGTCGCAACATCCGTCCACTGTTCAACTTCGAGCCGCCGGCCAGCGACGACGAAGTGCGCGCCGCCGCGATTCAGTTCGTGCGTAAGGTGTCTGGCTACACAAAGCCCTCTGCAGCGAACGCCGCCGCCTTCGACGAAGCCGTTGACGAGGTGGCGGCGGCATCGCGACGGCTGCTCGACAGCCTGACCACCAACGCTCCGCCGAAAAACCGGGAGGAGGAGGCGGCCAAGCGCAGGGCTCGCTCGGCGGCCCGGTTCGCGGCCGGGTGAGGGCACGCTTCGATGCCCGGCCGAGGCGTCACCCCACCGTTGAAACCCAAGGCATCCCTCGCTATAACTGCGGCCATCTAACTCGCTGGTAAGGAAACCACGCATGGCCACATTCGAGTCGCGTGCCGCTCGCGGCGTGCCGGCGCTTGAAATCAACAAGGTGCTGCGCAACACCTATGCGCTGCTGGCGATGACGCTGGCGTTCAGTGCGGTCACCGCGTCGATTTCGGTCGCCATGGGCGGCCCCAATCTCGGCTTTCTGACCCTGATCGGGTTCCTTGGGCTGATTTTCGCCGTGCACAAGACGGCCGACAGCGTGTGGGGCTTGCCGATGACGTTCCTGCTCACCGGCTTCATGGGGTTCTCGCTCGGCCCGCTCCTGTCGGCGGTGCTGCAAACGGCCAACGGCGGCTTTCTGATCGCGCAGGCGTTTGCGCTTACCGCAGTCGCCTTTCTTGCGCTGTCGGTGTACACGATTTCGACGAAGAAAGACTTCAGCTTCCTCAGCGGCTTTCTGATCGTCGGCTTCGTGGTGATTATCGGTGCGTGGATCGTCTCGTTCTTCTACTGGACGCCGCTGCTCATGCAGATCATGTCGGTGGTGGCGGTGATGCTCGGCGCGGCGCTGATCCTGTGGGAGACGAGCGCCGTGGTGCGAGGCGAGGAGACCAACTACATCCGCGCCACGGTTGGCGTGTATGTCGGCATCTACAACATGTTCAGCGGTTTGCTGGCGCTGCTCGGGATGGGGTTCGGGGACGACTAAGGGGCACCGATGGAGTCCTCTAGGGAGGTCGTTCGTAGTTTCCAGCCCGTCGAGGATGCCGAGTCGCTGACATGCAGGGAACATGGCGCCCGGATCCTGCGTCCGCAAGGCTGCGGGGTGGGCCTTTTTGGGGGGAGGGCATCTTGCCCTCCCACGCGCCGCAAGGCGCGTTCATGCATGCAGATTCCGTCGACAGAGCCGCGGGGGGGAGCGCGCGGGGGGGGGGGCGGCCGCCCCCCCCC
>VXPR01000260.1:3989-5321 GCA_009839405.1 Gammaproteobacteria bacterium | reverse complement strand
AGGCAATGCTTCAACCGCATCCTCGTCTCCCATCCGTGCATTCGACGCCGCTCCATACACGCTGCCAAAAACCACCATGGTGAGCAACGACCCGTCCGCGGACCGCTTCCCCCAGATGTTTGCCGTTGTCAGCAACAGCTAAAGCGCACGGTAATCGTAAACGCCTCTTAACCGGCAATTTAGAAAAGCGCCTTTAGAGCTTGATCGAACGAAGTCTCGGAACACCGACACCTCAACGTTGAGGTAAACGTACGTCTTCCCAGATCTGCGAAAGCGAACATATAGCTCCCTGGCCTCTGGCGCATATCCGATGGCCGCCACGCTTGTCGAGGTTACGCACCGCATATCCGGCATAATTCACTTGCGAAACCGTTCGTGCTGCAATTTGTCGGTACCGCCTCAGAATGCCCCTGTTTTCAGGCACCCGCAAGCCCCCTCCGCGTGGGACGCCTACGCCAACTCGTTCTGGCTTCGGACCTGGCGAGGTTCCTCGCACTCCCCTGTCACATCGTCTCCCCCAACAGTCCTGGCTCCCTTGAACCCCCTCGTTTGCGTTCGGCCGAGCCACGAAAAGGACGACGTGGCGCCCGCGTGCGCAACCCATCGGTAGGTCCGGTATGTGGCATTCCGCGCCCCGCTCCAAGCCGCGAGCCGCCTCCTCGCCATAGGTGGCCGACTCCCTCGCGCATAGATGGGGCGTTTGCCGTGCAGGTCGATGCGGCGGGTTGATGGCGACAGTACCTCGCACACCCAATCTGGCGGCAACGTGAAGAACGCGGCGTTGGGGTATTCGGGCATCCGGTCTCGGCGCCAGCCCGCCAAGTCCGGCACGACGATGTCTTCGGCCAAGTGCAGTTCCGGCTCGTCGAGGATCCACCAGCCACCAGGACCGCCACGGCCGAACTGAAAGCCTGCGAGAGATCCGTCCCAAGCGATGAGCTTGCCAAGGTATATGAGGCGAGGCCGGCCTTGGATGGGTGTGCAGCACCCCATTGACAACCTCGGCCACGCGGTGCGGCGGCGCGTCGAGAACGTCCTGATAGGTGGCGCGCCGGGTCGTTTCCCGTCGTCGAGCCTACACTCTGACCATCCCCGACTTGCTTTGGGCGAAAAAGCCAACTTATCCGATTCGGCGGCCATCGCGCGCCCAAGGGATCTGCGCCGCAGAAAGCCACGCAGTGGTATAGCGAGGGGCTTGGCGGTCCTTTCGGCGCCAGCGAGAACAGATGCCCCTCGTCCCCAAGCGGGCCCGCTCTACCCCCCAAGCCAGTCGTTGAAGCGGGCTCTTCGCTTTTCGTGGAAGGCGCGGACACCTTCGCGAGCGTCGGGGTG
>VXPR01000260.1:0-3979 GCA_009839405.1 Gammaproteobacteria bacterium | reverse complement strand
GTGGTCGGAGATGGCGGTCTTGGCAGCGATCTCGTCGAGGCTTTGCTCCCAGCTCATTTCGGCGGCATTGTAGATGGAGCGCTTGAGGAGGCGCATGGAGACCTGGGGCCCTTCGGCGAACTCCGTCGCGAGTTCCATCGTCGCGTCTTCAAGCTGGTCGGACGGCACCACTTCGTGCACGAGTCCGAGTTCGAGCGCTTCTTCCGCCTCGATGATGCGCTTGCGCATCATGAAGTCCATGGCGCGGGAGACGCCCAGGAGCTGCACCAAGAGGTATTGGCCGCCCTCGTCCGGCAACAGGCCAAAGCGGAGCGTGGCGCTGCCCATGCGCACGCCTTGTGAGGCGATGCGGAAGTCGCAGGCAAGGGCGAGGGAGAAGCCGGTCTGGATGGCGACGCCGTTGATGGCGGCGATGGTGAGCTTGTCGAGCGAACGCACCTGCGTGTTGACGCGCTGGGAGATGGTCCGGAGGCCGTTGTAGGTGCCGAGGTTGTTGTCGTGGCCGTGGGCGATCTTGGGCGTGAGCGACTCGCCCGGAATGCTCGTGCTCTGGTAGCCCTTGAGATCGTCGCCGGCGCAAAACGCGCGGCCGGAACCGGTGAAGACCACCACCCGCACGTCGTTGTCCATCTGCGCTTGAGTGACGGCCTCGACGAGGTCGCGCTTGATCGACGCGGTGAAGCCATTCAGGCGTTCGGGCGTGGTGAAGCGAAACCAGGCGATGCCGGGCGAGCGCACCGCTACGTTGAAGCCTTTGAAATCTCCGGTGTCCATCAGCCTTGTCCTTCCTCCTTCGGGGTATGTTCAGCCTCGTCCAAACCGAGGCAAGCGTCCTGCTAGAAAAGCTCCGGCACTTCGTGGTGCGGGATGAGTCGTTCGAGACCTATGCCGACGAGTTGGTCCCGCACGAAGGCAACGATTTCCGCCGTCGAGCGCATTCTCAGTACCCGCGCCAGGATGCGGCGGCAGTCGCGCACCGAGACGCTGCGGATCACCAGCTTCACCCTCGGCAGGTTGGTGGCGTTCATGGAGAGCACGTCGTAGCCCATGCCGACGCACAGCAGCGCACCTTCCGGCGTGCCGGCGAGCTCGCCACAGATACCGACCGGTTTGCCTTCCGCATGGCAGTCCTTGACGATTTCGCGGAGGGCAATGAGCACCGACGGGTGCATCTCCTGAAAGAGACCCGCGACGCGGGCGTTGTTGCGGTCCACCGCCAGCATGTATTGGGTGAGGTCGTTCGACCCCACGGCGAGGAAGTCGAGCTCTCGGGCCAGATCGCGGGTGAGATAGACCGCTGCCGGCACCTCGATCATCACGCCGACTTGCGGCGGCTTCACCTCGAAGCCTTCCTCGCCAACCTCTCGATAGGCACGGTCGATCAGGCCGCGCGCCTCCGCCACTTCGTCGAGGCTGCTCACCATAGGCAGCATGATGCGGAGGATGCCTTCGAGCCCCGCGTTGGCCTTGATCATGGCCCGCACCTGGCCCAGGAAGATCTCCGGGTGGTCCAGCGTCACCCGAATGCCGCGCCAGCCGAGGAACGGGTTCTCCTCGCTAATGGGAAAGTAGGAGAGCGATTTGTCGCCGCCGATGTCGAGCGTGCGCATGGTCACCGGGCGCGGTTCGAACGCTTCCATGTGCTCCCGGTAGATGATGCGCTGGTCCTCTTCCGTGGGGAAACGGTCCCTGGTCGCAAAGGGTACCTCGGTGCGGAACAGGCCAATGCCTTCGGCGCCGCGGTCCAGCGAGCGCGAGATTTCGCCGACGAGGCCGACGTTCACCCAGAGATTGAGCTGGTGCCCGTCGCGGGTGATACTCGGCAGTTCCTTGAGGGCGTCAAGTTCGACCGCAAGACGATCCTCCTCCTCGGCGAACCCGTTGTATTGCGCCCGCACCAGGGGCCCGGGCGAGACGAACACCTCGCCGTAGTGGCCGTCCACCACCATGGGCTGGCCATCGACGCGGAAGATGGGCATCTCCACCACACCCATCACCGTGGGAATGCCGAGCGCTTGGGCGAGGATGGCGCCGTGCGAAAAGTTCGAGCCCCGCACCGAGACGATGCCGCGCAGCTTTTCCCGGGGCAGTTCCGCCATCATCGAGGCGGTGACCTCGTCCGACACCAGAATCATGTCGTCCGGCAGCACCACCTCTGTGCGGCTGATGTCTTGCAGATAGGCAAGCACGCGCTGGCCCAAGTCGCGCACGTCCGCGGAACGTTCGCGCAAGTAGGAGTCGGGCATCCTCTCGAAGGTGGCCATATGTTCGAGAATCACCTGCCTGAGTGCGCCTTGCGCCCACTGGCCTTGGCGAATGCGCTGGCGCACTTCGCCGGCGAGGGCTGCATCGTCGAGGATGTGCAGATACGCCTCGAAAAGCTCGCGTTCTTCCGGTTGCAGGCTCTTGGAGAGCTCTTCGTTAATGCGTTCGAGGTCTTCGCGCACGCGGTGTATGGCCTCGTCGAAGACCCTGACCTCCGCCTCGATGTCATCCGCAGGGCGATCGGGCACGGTGTCGAGGGACACCATGGGCTTGACCACCACGGCGGTGCCGATGCCGATGCCGGGGGCGCCGGGAACACCTTGGTAGTTGGCTTCGTGGGCATGGGTGTCGTCGCCGAACAGGTGTCGGATCTCCCCGGTAGCATCGGCGTGGGCGACGATGCCGGCGAACTGCGCGGCAAGCGTGACGAGGAAGGCCACTTCCTGCTCGGAGTAGCGGCGCGGGGGGTGCCCCTGCACCACCATCACGCCGAGCACGATGCGGTTGTGGATGATGGGCACGCCCAGGAAGGCACGGAAGTCCTCCTCGCCGAGCTCCGGCACCTGCACATAGCGCCGGTGCTCGGTGGCATCGCCGAGGTTGATGGGCTCGGCGCGTTCCACCACCAGCCCGACCAGCCCTTCGCCGGGGGCCAGCGACAAAGTGCCGACGGCTTCGGGATTGAGGCCTTCGCTGGCCACGAAGCTGAAGCGGTCAGATGTTCGATCCAGGAGGTAGATCGAGCACACCTCGGTGTCGAGAATCATCGAAACCCTCGCCACGGTGAGGTCCAGCGCGTGCCGGAAGCTGCTGGCCGCGCCAACGTCCTGGACGATCTGGCGCAGGGCGTCAAGCACGGCCGCAGCTCCCGTCGGCTGCCGGTTCGTCCAGCACGGCCTCCTGTTGCGGCTGCATCACGCGCAGCATAGGTGCGAGTTCCGTGAGCGCACGGCGATACACATCGCGCTTGAACGCCACCACTTCCGAAAGCGGATACCAATAGCTCACCCAGCGCCAATGGTCGAATTCGGGCTTTTGCGTGCGGTCGGTGCGCACGGCCTCGTCGCCGGCCATCAGCCGCAGCAGGAACCACTTTTGCTTCTGCCCGAGAAAGCGCACTGTGGAGCCCTCAGCGGGCCGGGCCACAGCGGCTGCAGGCGCGGATTGAGACCGCCCGTCATCGCGGCGCCGGGACGTGTCGCGATGAGAGCCGCGTCGCCGCATGTGGCGTGGCAGCCGATAGCGCAGCCAGCCGGAAGTGGAGGCGACGATCTGGACCGCTTCGGGCTCAAGCCCCACTTCCTCGAACAGCTCGCGGTACATCGCCTCCTTGACGCTTTCGCCAGCATGAATGCCGCCCTGCGGGAACTGCCAGGCATCGCGCCCGCCCACACGCCGCGCCCACAGCACCTGCCCCGCATCGTTCTGGATGACGGTGCAGACATTGGGCCGAAACCCATGCCGATCGATGTTCTCGGAACGATCCATCGCGCCCGATTGTTCCACATCGATGGGCGGATTGCTCTGATGGGGTGGGCGGCGGCCTTGTTCGTGGATCGCTGTCGGTCAGGGAAGGCCGCTCCGGAGCGAGCACACCCGTAGTAGGGGCGGGCTTGTCCCCGCCCGTAAACTACAAATGCGTTCTACCGCGCTGGCGCGAAAGGGGAGTGACAGGAGGGGCTTCGTTCGGAGATTGGGGCGTACGGGCGTTGGG
>VXPR01000334.1:4521-5326 GCA_009839405.1 Gammaproteobacteria bacterium | reverse complement strand
CCATCCGACTCATCGACCGACGCGACGCGCCATATCTCGACCGCTACACGGGCCCGGTGCTGTTCGAGGGGCAGGCGGCGGCGGAACTCGTCAATCAGGTGCTGGCGCCGAGACTGGTGGCGCTCAGAATGCCGCTGGTGGAGAACCCCCGCATGCGCACCATGATGACCTCGGTGCTGGGCAATCCATTCCTCGACCGGTTGAACGCCCGCGTGCTTCCCCGCTTCCTCGCCGTCGTCAACGACCCCACGGCAGGCCATGCCGGTGACGACGACACGGCACCGCCCCTCGTCGGCACGTATTCCGTGGACGACGACGGGGTGCCGGCGAGGCGCGTGTCGTTGGTCGAGCGAGGCGTGCTGAAGACGCTACTCGCGACCCGCGTGCCGGTGCCCGGCATTGCCGCGAGCACAGGCAGCCGGCGTGGCGAGACTCCCTCGCCAGGCAATCTCTTCATCGAGGCCCGCGGCGGCTTCGACAAGGACGAACTGCACGAAGAGCTCATGCTGCTTGCCGCCGAGCGGGACCTCGACCACGCGCTGGTGGTACGGCGCATCGGCAGTTCGGCGGCTCGCCTTGCCATGGGGGCCATGCAGCCGGACTCGTTGCCGGGCATGGGCGGCCAAGGCTCGAGCGTCCAGCCCCTGCTCGCGGCCTACCGCGTGTTCCCGGACGGTCGCGAAGAGCTGGTCCGCACCGCCGTGCTTTCGGGCGTCACGGAGGCCACGTTCCGCGACATCGTCGCCGCCTCAGAGGCGGCTACGCGGCACGATCTGGTGTTCTTTCCCCTCCCCGCGCTGGCTGC
>VXPR01000334.1:0-4511 GCA_009839405.1 Gammaproteobacteria bacterium | reverse complement strand
CTCGGGTGGTTTTTTTTTTTGGTCCCCCCCCCCCCCCCCCGCCCCGGGTGGCTGCAATGCCGGGCATGAGCGGCGTCGTCGGCACCCCAACCACCTACTCGATGGTTGTGCCCTCTCTGCTGTTCGAAGACATCACCGTCAAACGACCAAGTGGCAACCTGCCGCAACGCCCGCTGGTGCCGCATCCACTCACAGCCACTGCGGGGGAAGGCGGCGCGGGCGACTAGAGCACCCTCGCCCTTTCGGTGGGGATGTTTCGCCCGGGACGGTGAGACGGCGACCGCACTTGCCGCGGCGCCAGGTGGCGGTCGAATATCGGACGAAGCTCCGCCATCTGCCTTCGGCAGCGCCCACGAACCGCTCGAAGGCACCCACGGCGTTCCGAAGGATGCCTTCCCAATTCTCGCCGAACCCAGTGGCGGTACCGTCGGGTGCCACGCCGAGCCTCCCCTACGAGTTGGCCCTTCGGTAGGCGCCATTCCTTGCCATCAGTTCGGCATGCGTGCCGGTCTCGACGATGCGTCCCTGGTCGAGGTAGATGATGCGGTCGGCGCGCTCGATGGTCGACAGCCGGTGCGCGATCACGATGGTCAGGCGGTGCTCCCGGGAAGCGGACAGGGATTCCAGCAAGGCGCGCTCCGTTTCCGGGTCGAGTGCGGCTGTCGGCTCGTCCAGGATCAGGATCGGCGCGCCGCGCAAGAGGCCGCGCGCGATTGAAAGACGCTGCTTCTGCCCCGTCGACAGGGCACCGCCGCCGCGGCCGATCCTGGAGCCGAAACCATCGGGCATGGCGCGGACGAAGTCGAGGGCGCCGGCAAGGCGGCAGGCCGACTCCATGTCGCCGATGTCGGCATCGGGCTTGGCGAGGCGCAGGTTCGCTGCGACGGTACCGCTCAGCAACTGGTGCTCCTGGAAAACGTAGGCGACGGCGCGTCGGAGCGCCGCGGTGTCGAGATGCGCCAAATCGACACCGTTCAAGGTGATCCGTCCCTCGGTCGGGTGCAAGAACTTCGGCGTCATCTCGGCGAGTGTTGTCTTGCCGGCGCCGCTCGGCCCAACGATGGCCAAGGTCTGCCCGGTGCGTGCCTCGAAGCTCACCGCCTCGAGAGCCCGGCGCCCGTCCGGATAGTGGAAGCCCACACCCTCGAAACGTAACGTCAGCGGCTCGGACCACCGCAGTTCCCTCGGCCGCCGAGACGCCGCTCGCGGCTCGACTTGGTGGTCCATCGAGAAGAACACGCGCCGGGCGGCTGCCGCGTTGTCCTGCTGATCGATCCAGATGCGGCCGAACTGCATTGCCGTCTCGTAGAGCAGGCTGTACATGCGGAGCACCACAGGCGTATCGCCCAGGGTGAGTTCGCCGCGCACGATGCCGGTGAAGATCACCCAGAATCCCGCGGTCGCAAAGACAAGATGGACGTTCTCCGCGATCCACTCGACCACGTTCGCCACCCAAACGAGGAGCAGGCTCTGGCGGAAGGACTCCCGGCTCGCGGCAGCGAACTGATCGCGTTGTCGTTCGGTGCCGCCAAGGCTCTGCACCGCCGCCACGTTCCTAAAGCCCTCTTCCAACTCGTTGGTAGTGGCGCTGCCCGAGGCGCGGCTCGTCTGGCTTGCGCGCCGTGCCCAGCGCGCAAGGGGCGATGTCGCGACGAGGGTCAGGCCGACGGCTGAAAAGCCGATCCAGACCAGTTCCGGCGCGACCCTGCCGTACACGGCGGTCAGGACCCAGAGATTCGCGCCGACGCTCACCACCATCGCCAGCGGACTCAGCGTCAGCGCGTAAGAGATTCCGGCGATGGACGGGGCGTCGTGCATTACCCGGAACATCGCATCGCCCGAGCGTTGCAGGTTGAGGCTCGTCAAGGGCTGCCGCGAGAGGCGCGAGAACAAGCTCTCGCGCACGCGATGGGTGATGCGCTGGGACAGGCGGATGGCGAGACACAGATCGACGAAACCAACGAGCCCGTGCGCCACGCTCGCGCCGGCACTGATCTTGTTCTCGGATCGGGTCGCGACGTCCGCGCCTTCCGCCAGATTGGCCTCGAGCAGGGTGTTGCCGGAGTAGCCGACGAACAGGAACAGGACGGCGAGAACGGCCAAGGCATAGATGGTGACCGCGAGCGGATCCATACCCGCCGCGGAGTCGAGGAACCCGTTCATGAAGACGGGATACAGGAGGCCCTCACCGCCCACCGGGATGGCCCGCTGCATGACGCCGTGATCGATGAGTACCTTCAGGAACCACGGCAACGGCAGACCCAGTCCGTAGATCAGCACCATCAATCCCGCGCGCGCCGCGACCAGGCGCCGCTCGGGCCAGAGGTAGCCAAGTGCCCGCCCGAAGAGCCCGACGACGTCGCCGCCGGTCAGCGCCGTGCGGACGTCGAGACGGTCGTGGTAGCGCTTATCCACGCGGCCGCTCGTTCGCGGCAACGAGATCGCGGTAGGGGCCTCGGCGCGCCATGAGTGCATCGTGGCTGCCGGACTCCACCACGCCGCCGTCGGCGAGGACGGCGATCCTGTCAGCCGTTCGGATCGTCGACAGTCGATGCGTGATCACGATCACCACCCGACCCTGCGCCCAGGCCCTCAAGTTCGCGAACACCTGCCGTTCGGTCGCGGCATCGAGCGAAGCCGTCGGCTCATCCAGCACCAGCACAGGGGCGCCGCGCACCAGCGCGCGGGCGATGGACAGCCGCTGCTTTTGCCCGGTCGACAGTAGGGCGCCGCCGACGCCGAGCACGGTCTCGAAGCCGTCGGGCAACGCTTCGATGAACTCGGCCGCGAAGGCCACTTCGGCGGCTTCGCGGATCTCGTCGTCCGTCGCAGCGGGGCTCGCATAGCGCAGGTTGTCCGCGATGGACGTGGGAAAGAGCACGTTCTCCTGCAAGGCGATGGCAACGTGTTCCCGAAGGTCGGCACGGAGAACCGAGCGCAAGTCGACGCCGTCTATGGCAACGCTGCCCTCATCGGGGTCGAAGAGCCTGAGCAAGAGTGCCATCGCCGTCGACTTGCCTGCCCCGGACGCGCCGACCAGGGCGGTCACCTCGCCGGGCCGGGCGGCGAAGTTGAAACCGCGGAGAACCGGCGTGTCGGCCGCGTAGCCGAAGCCGACGCCGTGGAACCGAACCCCTTCGCGGACCGCCGGAAACGCCACCGGCTCGGCGGGATCGCTCACCTCCGGCTGCTGCGCCAACAGCCAGAACGCGCGACCGAGACCGACCGCCATGTCCTGGGCGTAGCACCAGACCCGGACAAGCTCCTCGAAGTGCAGCGCGAAGGCGCCGATCCGGCTCCGGCGTGCCTCGTGCACGGCCACCGTCCACTGCGTCACCGACATGCCGAACAAGACCAGCAAAGAAGCTCCGAACACGGCGCCCTCGGCGAGAACGAAGCGGGTCGCGAGGTAGTCCGTGGCGAAGAGCAACAGCGCGAGGAGATAGGAAACCACCACTTTCAACGCCGCGAAGTCGCGCCGCAGCGCAAACGCGGTGTCGAGCGCCTTGGTGGACTCGTCGCGGAACCTCGCCAGGTTCGCATCCTCAAAGCCGTAGGCCTTGATCGCCTGAATCCCCTGGAAGGTCTCCTGCACGCGAGTGAAGAGCTCGGCATTGGCCCGCCGTGCGGCTTGGCTCCACGTGCGCAGCCGAGGCGTCACCACCAGCGCCAAAGCGAGCACCACGACGCTCGCGAACAGCATCAGCACGGCGAAGTACGGACTGAAAAGCGTCGCGACCGCAATCTGAAGCGCCATCATCGCGATCGAGATCACCGGCTGGACGACTACGTGGTCGATGACCGCGGTCACCATGGCGCTGTCCTGGAAGACCCGGTAGATGCCGTCGCCGGCAGGCATCCTCGCGTGGAATCGCAGGCTCAAGTCCTCGGCGTTCCGGACCATCGTGACGCGCAGGCCCTGGTTGACCCGTTGCAGGATCCAGACCTTGTACATCGCGAGCAGCGTGAACGCGCTGGTGGTGGCCACGAGAATCACCGCCGAGACGATGAGGAACCGGAACAGCACCTCAAGGCGCGCAGATTCGCTCAACGCCTCGACACCCACGTAGCCAGCCTCCGGCAGCAGCATCACCGCTGCCTGCATGGCTGAAAGCGGCTCCGCGCGGCCGACCGAGTCCATCAGGACATCGATGCCGAGAAAGCCGACCGCCGTACCGAAGCCCAGTAGCAAGAGGTTCAGCCCAAGGAGCGCGAGGAAGTGCCCGAGCTGGGCGAATAGATAGGGCCAGGTCGCCAGGTAGATGCGCCCGAGCCCCTTCAAGTCGAGGCGGAGTGCGTCGAACTCCGCCGGCGTCGGCGCGTCGCTGAAGGTGTCGACGGTTTTTACGGCGCAGCCTCGTATTTTCGAAAGAACGGCACCGTGCCGTCGATTTGCATTTGCTGAATGGTCATTCGGGCGCGGATGGCGCGCACCGTTACGCCGGCGTCGATGGCGTGGCGGAGGGCGCGGCCATAGGCTGGATCGACGTGGTCGGCCGGGGCGACGGAAC
>VXPR01000538.1 GCA_009839405.1 Gammaproteobacteria bacterium | reverse complement strand
GATCTACACGCGTAAGAGGGTCGGCAGCGTCTTTTGTTTAAAAGAGACCGGAGGTGAATCTTCCTCGTCTCCCCGGCGGCCAGTTCGCCAACCGGAACCGACGAGCCGAGCTCGAACGGCCTGTCGGCACGAGCGAAAAGGCTGTAGTTGGCTGGTACCGGCGTCGCCACCTCTTCCGCGAGGCTAATGCGGCTGCGGAAACGGGCCGTCCACACCCCCTCGACCGTCACGGCATCATCGCAGGTCGCTGAATCCGAGCGGCAGTCGATGTGTAGCTGCGTTCCGGCCGCCACGTAACCGTCCGCGCTCAGCGTAAGCGTCAGCTCGTGCAGCCCGGCGCCCGTGAGGGCGTCCCTGTCCGCCGCCACTTCGACGGTCGGCGTGGAGGCGCCGCGGATCAGCGTCCAAGCCACCGCCGCCCGCGGCGCTGCGGTGTAAACGCGGTGCGCCACAACCTTGACGCGGTAGGTGCCTGGGGCCGGGTCACGCACGACGAGCCACTCGACGTTGTCGATCCGCGAGCGCGAGACATGCTCGCCACATGCATGCGACGCGCAGTCGGCACCCTCGTCGAGCCACAGGTCCAAGTCGTTCACGACCGTGCTCGCCACCGCGTCGGCGGGAGGTTCGTCCCAAGTCATGACGACGTCCAGGCGGCTCGCACCGGGCGGCACCTCGATGTCGTGGTAGGCGTATTCGCCGCCCGTCAGTTCGGTGGTCGCGCTGCCGCTCTGCCAGCCGTCGGGCCGGTCCCGCTGCAGCACCGCCGTGCGTGCGGACACCTTGCCCATGCCGTAACGATCCTGCTGCGGACCCGGCCCCGCGCTGTTGTCAGGCGCAAATCCGCCTCCCTCTTGCAGCCACGCATCCGGTCGGACTGCGCTGGCCATCAACCGCGCCCGCGTCAAAGCGGGACGGTTTCTGTGTTCGGGCACGGCGTCCAGCAGCAGCGCGGCCACACCGGCCACTGCCGGCGACGCCATGCTCGTGCCGCTGATAGCCCGATAGCCGCCCCGGGCACCGCCGCCTGCAGCCGAGTGAAGGCGCACGCCCACCGCCACGACGTTGGGCGCCAGGCGCCCGTCCGCGGTTGGGCCGTGGCTGCTGAAGGACGCGAGCTCGCCACCGTCCGTGGTGGCACCCACCGCCAGCGCATTCTTCGCCGCGCCGTAGTTCGAGAACCCGGATCGGCTCGCGTTGGATTGCGCGACCACGTAAAGCTGCCGGTGGGTCCAAACCGTCGAATCCAGCTTGCGGGCGCCAAAGTCTCGCCCTTCATGGACCAGGCTCGTTCGCGACAGGCTCATGTTGACGATCTGCGGCTTCACGCGCTGAGACGTGCCGCCATTCGTGCGGCAGTCCGTCGCCTTCGCCAGATACTCCATACCCCGTTGGACGCCGGTGCCAGAGCCGAATCCGCCGCGGGTCAACACCTTTGCGAACCGGATGTGGCGCACGGCCGGCGCCATGCCGGCGAACTGCCGCTCAACGCTGCCGGAACCCGCGACCGTTCCTGTGACGTGCGTGCCGTGCCCGTGCTGGTCAACCCACAGGTCTTCGTCCTCCTCGATCGTCTCCTCCGCTCCGCCCCGGCTGCTGAACACGAAGTTCGCGCCGCAGACGCTGTCACGGCCCGCGGCGATGTCCGGGTGGTTGACGTTGAGTCCCGTGTCCATCACCGCAACCGGCACCGAGCGCCCGCGGATTCCCTGATACCGCCCGAGAGAAGAGTTGTAGCGCCAGAGCGCATCGACACCCATGGCGGGCACCGCCGTGTCATGCACTGCCTCGACCACGGGCACGGGTTCAATGGCGACGACATAGTCTTTCGCTGCAAGCGCCAGGATCGCGGCCCCGTCAGCCGTCACCAGGTACGCTCGGAGCGCCGGATCATGAGTTCCCACGGCAACGCCAAGATCCGCCATGGCCCGGCGCCATCGACCGTGCTGGTCTTCATCCATCAAGGTCACGTACACCTCGGTACGCGCCGACTGCACTGCCAGCGGGCCGTCCCGAAACGCCGCGAGCTTGGCCTCGGGTGGCATCGCCCCGATGCCCCTGACGGCGGCGAGCGACTCGATCAGCCGGAGACGGCCTGAGTCGGCCGGCAGTCGCGCACGAAACAGACGGCCCGAGCGCCCGACAATCGTTGCCCCGGTGCCCGCAAGCGCTCGGCTCAGATCCGCATGGGTGGCGCCGGGCGCCGGTTGCAGCCAACCGAACGACCAGGGTCTCCCCGCCGATACGGCTTGATCCACCAAGGAAGCCACGCCCGTCGTGGCAAGCCATTCGGGCGCTGGTTGGTCCGCCGCCGCTGCCGCCTCTACGTTCTCGACGCGGGCCTTGGCCATTTCGCCGTGGTGCGTCACGAAGTCGTAGCCCGGCGGCGGCCTTGCACCTGCCACGTCCGGCGGAGGCGGGCTTTCGGCGGCGCCTTGACGCAGAGGCGACCGAGGCGCGGCAACATCCTGCGTCTGCCGACCAAGGCCCTCAGCAGCAGTCCGTGCGTCCTCGGCGGGCGGCGTTTCCTGCCCGCGCTCGATCCTCAACTCACTCCGGTGCAGCAGGACGGCGCCGCTTGCCAGTAGCACGCCCACTGCCAGCAGCCACAAAGCACGGCGTGGCCTCACCGAGGTCTCACGGAGCCGGCACCGAGACCCTTCCTGTCACTCCCCCCGCGCGGGGGGGGGGGAGGGGGGGGGCGCGCCCCCGGCCCCCCGCCCCCACCAGCGGCCCAGCCCGCGGTGGCGGCGGCAATCGCCACCCCCCGACGCCCGGTGGGTGTCGATGCATACGCCGCGCCGTCGAGTTGGGTGAAGGAACGGGCCTTGTCGAGGGCGGCGTCGCGCAACAGATCCGCCGGCACCACCTCGTCCAAGAAGCCGGCATCGCGGGCCTCTTCCGGGTTGAACATGGTGGCAGCAATGGCGGCGCGGCTCAGGTGGCGCTTGGAGAGGCGTTCGTTCGCCAGCATCAGACCGAACGGGGGCAAGCTCATGCCGATGGCGGTTTCGTTGAGGCCGATGCTGAAATCTCCGGCGGTGCCGACGCGATAGTCGCCGGTGAGGAGGCAGAAGGCACCGAGCGCGACGGCGTGGCCGGTGGCCGCAATCACGAGAGGCAGCGGAAAGCCGTACAGGCGCATCATCAGGCGGGCGCCGCCAAGGCTCATGGCGCGAGCTGCCTCTGGATCGTCACCCCGGATGACCTTGAGATCGAACCCACCGGAGAAGAGTCCGGGGCGGCCCATCAGCACAACCGCCTTGGCGTTCTCCGCCTGCGCACGGTCGAGCAGGGAGTTCACGGCCTCGATCATGTTCGGGCCGAACGCATTGGCCTTGCCGTCGTTCAGCGTCACCACGGCAACGTCGCCGGCCGTCTCGTAACTTGCGTAATCGGTCATGCTCGCCTCGTGGCCGCCAAAAGCGCGCGAGTGTACAACGGGCCTCGGAGCGAAGACGTCTGGCTCACGCTCCTTCGTTCATGAGCCGGTCGAAGGCGTGGCGGCTGTCCGGCGTGATGGGCGCGACAACCCCATCGGCGATCTCCGGGGCGCTGTGGAACCGCACGCTCTCGACTTCCTCGGCCTGAAGCGTGAATGGTCCTTCGTGGACGCATGTGTAGGCGCGCCCGAAGCAGCGTGTGTGCTGGTTGCCGAAGTAGAAGTCGAATCGGCGCACGAGCGGCACCCCGCGAATCCCTAGCTCCTCGAACGCCTCTCTCTCGGCGCAGGCCTCAAACGACTCGCCCGCCGTAACCACGCCGCCGGCCGCTAGGTCGTAGTAGCCGGGATACAGGTCCTTGCTCGCCGTCCGTCGCTGCACCAGCACCCGCCCCTCGCGGTCGAAGACGAAGATGTAGGTCGCGCGGTGCAGCAGATTCCGTTCGCGCATCAGGCGCCGGGGCTTTTCGCCAACGCGGCGATTGGCTGCGTCAACGATCGTGACGATTTCGTCGCTAGGTGTCATTCGCCGGCGGGGCTTGCGTCAACGGGTCGCGAGCGCGTTGATCGGCGGCGGCACCTCGTCGGCCCGAGACCTTCAAGGGCGCGGCAATCGCTCCGTCAGTTCTGCATGGGTGCCAATCACCGAGCGGGGTCCGGCGGGGCCCAAGAACCGATGCACCATCAGGCGCGTGAACTCCGCCTTCTCGCGGTCGTTTAGATCGTCATGGCCGTCGCTTTCGGTGAAGGCGCGGTAGTCCTCGCTGGTGTCTGCGTAGGGGACGATGTAGGCGGGGGTCATGTCCATGAGGATCGCCGCCCGTCCGCTCTCGCTTCGGTTGACGCCGGCGCGATGCCACGTGCGGGTGTCGAACAGGATCATGCTGCCGGCGGGTGCCTCGATGATGTCCGCATCCGGGCCGTTGTACGGCAAGCCATTGGCGGCCCGATAGTCCGGGTGGTACGCATCCTTCGCCAGCCCCCACTCCTCCGGCGGCCCGTGGTCCAACGCGTGCGAGCCGAGCTTGAACGCCGTCGCGCCGTGGAACTTGGTGAATTCCGAGACGCAGACGATGCGCTGCACGCCCATGACCGTCTGCCCGCTTGGCGTCGGCACCTTGCCGTGGGCGTTGATGCCCCAGTGGTAGGGGTAGTCCGAGTGCCAGCCCTGCACCGTGCGCTTGCCGTCGTCCGGCGTCAGCACACCCACCCCCGGCGAATGCGCCATGCGGATGTCGTCTGTCTGCATGTAGCTGCGCGAAAGCCAGACCGAAATCGGCTCCACCGCCGTCTTCGCCAGCGCACTGCCCTGGCACAGTTGCCGCCGCTTGCGATCTTGCGAGCGCACCGTATAGCCGTCCGTGCCGGCGATGCGCTGCAAGGCATCCAAGGTGTCGGGCGCAAGCACCGAAACAAGCACAACCCACCCGTGCTCGCGAAGGTGCGCCAGATACTCTGAGGGCATGCGCTCCGGGCCGTGAACCAGCGCAAAGGCCCCGCCTGCACCATTGGGCAAGGCCTCGGCACCGCCTCGCGTCAGCCGCACGTTCGCGTCGTCACCTTCGAGGTCGAGAATGAGCGATGTTCCCACATGGCAAAGTCGACCGCCCTCCCGATGCCACATGAGGTCGTCAGAAATGTCGTCGGTGAGCGCAAGATCGCCGCGATCGTCGGCGCCGAGGAATCGCCCATCCCCCGCAACGACCATCGTGAAATGCGCCTCGGCCGGGGCAAACCGCACCGCCCGCTCGTCGAAGGTATCTCTCGGCTTCATAGCTCCGCCATCATACCCCCGCACCACGGCCGACCTAAGCTCGCGCTTCAACAAAGACGGGTCTTCGGAGTTCCCACCCCGCCGGGGACGCCGAGTCGCTGACGCGGAAGGAACTGAC
>VXPR01000241.1 GCA_009839405.1 Gammaproteobacteria bacterium | reverse complement strand
GTCTGAAGCAGTTGCTGCGCAACTGCTTCAGACGCTGCGACGGACTTTGGCGCAGGACGGGACAAGCCCGTCTCCTACGGACCCGATCCCCGCATCTCGAACAGCCGCTGTACCCGTGCGTCGATGACGGGTTTTCCCCGAGCGGAAATGGCGACGTAAGCCGCCATCGATGCCGCAAGCGCGGGAAACACTTCGTGCAGGAACGACGTAAGGCCGAGCGCCAGCCACGCCACCAGAACGGCGATGCCGACGCCGAACGCCGCTAGCGCAGCCGCTTCATTGCCGCGCCGCCAATGCAATCCCAAGAGCACCGTGGGCAGGAAGCAGACGGCGTAGAGGCTGCCGGAGAAGATCGTGAGTTCGACGATGCCGCCGGGTGGGCGCAGGGCGATCAGGGCAGCCACTGCGGCGAAAGCGACGACGCCGATGCGGGTCAGGCGCACTTCCGCCGCTTCCGACTTTGGTCGCACGAGGTCGCGCGACGTCACCGAGGCGGCCACCAGCAGCACGCTGTCGAGGGACGACATGGCGGCACCGAGGATCGCCACCACGAGGAAGTCGCTCACGAGACGAGGGAACACGGTGGCGTCCGTTACCAGCGTTGGGATGATGACATCCGTGTCGGTCACGCCGTCGAGCAGAAACCGAGCGTACAGCCCCAGCGGGAACAGGCAGAACTGAATCACCAGGATGCCGCCAACGGCCACCCAGATGCCGGTGCGGAGGCTCCGTTCGTCGCGCAGGCCGTAGAAGCGCGACACCTGTCGGGGATCGATCAGGAGCTTGAGCGAGCCGGCGAGGGCAATGCCGAGCAGCACGGGGAAGGGAATGGCGGCGTCCAGGTCGAACAGTCGCTCCGCTCCGGCCAGTTCCGTCACCTCTGTCACGGAGCCAATGCCGCCGGCCGCATGGGTGATGAAGCCGAACAGCAACACAGACCCCACCAGCATCAACGCGCCCTGCAGAACGTCCGTGCGCACCACCGACAGGAACCCGCCGACCGCGGTGTAGGCCATGACGATCACCAGATTCACGCCCACGGCAGCCTCGTAGGGGATGCCGAGAAACGCTTCGAACAGATGCCCCACGCCCTTGAAGATGGCGATCATGTAGAGAAGGCTGGAGAAGACGATGATCGCCCCAGCCGCCCGCCGCACCCGGTCGCTGTCGAAGCGAACGGCCAAGAGATCCGGCACGGTCACGGAGTTCCAATCCGAGGCGAAGCGGCGGATGCGGGGCGCCACAAGCTTCCACGACACCCACGTGAACAGCACCAGCAGCACGGCCATCGTCAGCCAAGGCGCACCGTACTCATAGCCCTTGCCGGAGTGTCCCAAGTAGCTGTTCGTACTCGCAAACGTGGCATAGAACGAGATGCCGATGGCAACCCCGCCAAAGCGCCGGCCGCCGACAAAGTAGTCCGCCGTGCCGCGAGTGCCTTGCAGTCCGGAACGCGCATGCAGCACGAGCATTCCCGCATACGCCAGCAGCAACGCCGCAGCGAACCAATGCTCGAACAACCACGTCACCGCGTTGCGCCTCCCACGTTCAACACCGTGCCTCCTGCATGGGCGAGGCCCCTTGGGACGAGGGGCCGCCCTGGCTGGCTGGACTTCTCGGTCATGGTTTGGGTGCGACCGTGTAGGACAGACCGTCGTACAAGAAAGCTCGCCCGATGGTTTCGCGGTCCGCCTCGGTCACACCCGCGCCTTGCATCACGTTGCGCCAGCGGCGGCGGACGGTTTTCGTGATTTGGTCGAAGATTGCGCTCGCTTCCGCTTCTTCGAGCAGGAAGCGGCCGTGGCCGCTCAGGAGATTGGTTCGGTTGGCTTGGCGGCCGTAATGACCGCAGGCCATGGCGAGGTCGCGCCGGTCGAGGGCCAGCACGGGCGTGGGGACAAGGTCGTAGGCGGGGCTCAGGCGCCAAGACGTCCCCGGCGCCAGCATCGCGTGGTTACGGGGATGGTCGTCGATGTTGGATGTCGCCGCGTTGAAACACATGCGGGCGAAGAGTTCCCTGAGGTCGTCCTGTGGCGCTGCGCTGGCGCGACGGACTTCGTCGGCGAGAAGGAGGTAGGACCAGCGGTCGCGCTCTCCCACTGCGTCGCCGCTCTGAAGCAGCGTCAGGGCACTGATCATGCGGTGGCGCAAGAGGGCTTTGCCGCGCCGCTCGCGGTCGAAGCGACGGACAAGAAGCACGTCACGGTCCGCGACGGTATCGACGCGACTGTCGGCAACCTGCAGACCACACGCTCGGGCGAGGTTCAGCATGCCGTGTTCGACCTTAGGGTGATTCCAGCGGTCTTCAGGGCTTTCGAATTTAGCGAGCCAGAGGGTGTCGCCCTCCTGCACGACTGCCTTTGGTCTGGCGCCGCCCATCGAAGTTCCGAGCAGGAGCAGTTCCTCGACGTGGCGAGCGGTGGGTGTGGTGTCTGGTTCCTTGCCGGCGACAATGGCGTCGGCGGTGCTCTGCAGGCTCGCGAGATCCAGAGTCCGACTGAACTGGTGCCTCGGCAGGGGAGGCTGCACGTTGGCACCGAACGCCAAGGCCCCGGCTCGGTCGTCCGGGGAGCGCAGCAAGTAGTCGAACTCGGCGAGTTCTGCGACGCCGAATCTGCGTTCAATCACCCGGCGGCCCCAGAAATCGGGCATGGCGTCGCGGATCGCGCCAAAGAAGCCTTGCAGGCGTGCCTTCTGGCGAACTTCGCTCGAAAGCTGGAGTTCGATCGGATCGAACTCCACGGCATCTGGTCGTTCGAGGTACGAGCGGCCATAGACGAACTGACCCACGGGAACTTCCCCGTCGTCGATCCAACGAAAGCGGCCGGCAGTGACGAACTCCGTTGCGCCCGGGAGCATGATGTAAACGAAACACTCGCGTTCAGAAGTCATCGCTGAGTTGCTTGGTGGGGCGGGCGGCGCGGCGGCCGCGGAGCCCTTCCAGCGTCTTGCCTTGCTCGTCGAGGTCTGGGTGGGCGACGTTCTGTAGGTTGCCGATCAGGTCCAGTGCCCATAGGGCGCCGACATAGGCGGCGACCCCCGTGGTCGGCTTGCCGCGCTCGACATCGGCAACGACGAAACGGGAAACGCCGACTCGCTGGGCCAGTTCCTGCTGCGTTATGTTGCGACGCAGACGGGCGGTGCGGATGTTGCGCCCGAGTTTCGCGAGTGCTTCCTCGACTGCGGCGGGGGGAGACTGGGTGATCTTGCTCGGCGCGACCATGTTGCTGTACGGCTACATATACTGGATTTGTGTTGATTGTAGTCAACAATTCGGCTTTCCGCGACTTCCGCCGCATGGAATCGGTGGCGTCATTACCGACGCGGTCCCCCTATCGATACACCTTCCCGCGGTTCCCGATGCGAACCACCAAAACGGTGAGTTCCTCGTGACTGGTCTCGTATATGACCCGATAGCGACCCACGCGCAGCCTTCGCAAGCCGCCGAACTCCCCCTTGAGCACCGAACCCGCAGACGGTTCGTACGCTAGCCGGTCGATTGCCTCAACAATGCGACGACGATCGCTGGCATTGATCCTATGGAGTGCCTTGGCGGCGCTCGCCTTAATCCTGATTGAGTAGATCGCGTCTGACATCCTGCCAGTCCAGCACCGGATCCGCTGGGTCGCCCAGACGCTCGAGCGCCAAGCGAAGGTCTTCGAAGTCGTCGAGGTAGTACTCAAGCGCTTGGCGGAGCAACTGCGCGCGCGAACGATTCAGTCGACTCGCCGCCCCGTCGGCTCTTGCGACGAGTTCATCCGGCAGTCTTGCGGTTACTTGCACCATGCGCATGTCCCTCCGTGCAACATGATCCCAAACAATGTGGTTGACTTCACAGGAAGTCAAGCGGTGGCGGCGGGGGGCCTGGGGCATCGTTGCCGCGGGTGTGTCAGGGGCTGGTTGTGCGGAAGGGGATGTTGGCGTGGGCTGTGTGGCCTTGGGGGTCGGAGGCGTAGGCGAACAGGCGGTATTCGCCCGGCTCGGGTGCCTGCAATGTAATGGTGGGGCGAGTTGGATCGTCGATCAGGCCGGGGATGTTGGGGATGGCGGGTTCGTAGTCGCCGCCGTCGGTGGTGGCCGTGCTTTCGGGCTTTAGGTGCCAGCGGTAGGTTAGTGGGTCGCCGTTTGGGTCGTGGGTGGTGAACTCCGCGTGGTAGTGCTTGCCGGCCACGAGCGTCACGTTGTTGTTGGCGGTGTGGTTGTCGAGACGCATTGTCTGGATTACGGGGGCCTGGTTGGGAGGGTGTTGTCCAGACCACGCGAGTTGCATGGCGTCCACGCCGGCGGTGGACTGGCCGGCGGGCGTAAACAGGCTGTACCACGTGGGCGTGCGTTCTTGCTTTTGGCCCCAGAGGAACACGTAGCTGCCGAGGCACAGGCCGCCCCCTGGGGCGCTTGCGAGATGGGGTTCGATGAGTTGGCGGTAGCCGTTTAGGTAGTGGAGGGCCTTGGTGGTGCTGTCCATTTCCACCGGGGCGCCCCATGCGGTTTGGCTTGCTTCCCAATGGCCTATGGGGCCCCATTCGGTGACCATGAAGGGGCGGCCGGCAAACCACTCGTCTGCGTAGCGCGGCATGAGCGCCAGCGCGCCGTAGAGCTGGATGCTGATGAAGTCGAGGTCTGGGGCGCGCTCCTTCACGACTTCGATGGGCTCTTCGCCGGCGGTGATGGCGGTGGTGGTCGGATGGTTCGGATCCAGTTCGTGGATCATCCTCGACAGCGCATTCACCTCGTCGTACACGCGCCCGTCTTTCATGCCGTGGTTGAGTTCGTTGCCGATGATCCAGGCGAGGAGGGCAGGGTGGTTGCGATAGCGTTCGACTGCTTCTCGCACTCGTTGTCGCTGCGCCGCCACCTGACCCTCGTCGCCGTAGTCCATGCCCCAGCGTTCAGCGGCAACCGGCAGGCCGATTGTCACGGTCAGGCCGTTCTTGGCGGCTTCGTCGAGGTCGCGCCCGGCGGTTTCGATGCCCCAGGTGCGCACGGAGTTGCCCCCTCGTTCGGCGAGGGTGCGGTAGTCGGCGCCGACTACGCCAGCGCCCTTGACGACATAGGGCTGGCCGCCGCGGAGGAGCTGGAAGCCGGCTTCGTGCGCGACTACCTTGACTTCAACGGGTGCAGCGTAGGCCAACGACAGGGCTAGTGCACAGAGCAAAGACGTCTCCCGGGGAAGGCACGCCCACCGGCGCGCCGTCTTGATTGGTCGTTTGTGCATGAGCGCGCCTTGCGGCGCGTGGGCGGGCGGGCCGCCCACCCCCCCCCGGCCCCCGCAAACACCCAAAAGCCCAAAGTACACACAGCCCCGCCCCAGTAGAATTAAAAAAAAAAGACCAACCCCCCC
>VXPR01000010.1 GCA_009839405.1 Gammaproteobacteria bacterium | reverse complement strand
GGTATTGCTGGTGGTGCACGGTGCTGGCGAAGTGGCGCAGCAGGCGCAGGGAAACATCCCGTTCTGGTGACGCCTCGATCGGTTCGCCGGCGAGTGCCATGCGGTCTTCGAGATTGCCTTCGCCGGAGGCGGCGATGAACTCGAGGTCGGCGGCTTCGCGGTCCGCCCGGGCGATCACCAGCAGGCGGCGAGGGCCACCGTCGCTGTCGTGATGGTCCATGAGGCTCAGCACCGTTTCCTCCGCCGCGGCGCAGAGACGGTGCGCGCCAGCCTCGCTCCAGCGGGCTCGGCTCGCCACCATGTCGAGGAACTCGTTGATGACGGGCAGTTCCTTCACGTCCATCTGCGTTTCCATGCGTGAGCGTCGGCCGCGGGTCAGGTCGAGCAGCATCGACAGCACCACGGCCGTGAGGCCGCCGGCGGTCATGCCGTTGCCGAGCAGTGCGCCCCACCAGTCGCCGAGCCGCTCCGCAAAGATGGCCTGGTTCTGAAAGCCGACACCGACCCAGAACGAGATGCCGACGATGGCGCCCTTGCGGTAGTCGAGGCCGTCCTGCACGGCGATCTTCATGCCGAGCACAAACAGCATGGAAAGGAGCGCCAGCAGATAGGCGGCGGCAACCGGCCCGGGGATTGCCAGCAGCAGGGCGGTGACCTTGGGCAGGAAGGCGAAGGCAAGGAAGAAAGCGCCGATGTAGATGCCCACCACCCGGGCACCGACGCCGGTGAGTTCGGCGACTGCGGTGCTGCTCGAGTAGGTGGTGTTCGGCACGGTGCCGGCGATGCCGGAGAGCAGGTTGCCGAGGCCGTCCGCGTTCACGGCGCCCTGCACTGCCCGATAGTCCACCGCTCGTGGCTTGCGCCATGACACCCGCTGGATCGCCACCGAGTCGCCGATGGTTTCGATTGCGCCCACCAGGGTTACAAAGATGAAGGCCGGCAGCAGCGCCCAGAATGCGGGGCCGAAGCTCAAGTCCCAGCTTGGCCAGGCCGACAGGGACGGAAGGCCGATCCAGGCTGCGTCCGCAACCGGGGCGAAGTCGAAGATGCCGTACCACCACGCCACCGCGCTGCCGCCGGCGATGCCGATGACGGGTGCCCAGAGGCGGAAATGGCCCTGGCCCCGGAGCACGAAGCCGAGCGTGATGGCGAGCGTTGCGAACGCACTCAGCGGGCCCGCCACGGCGTCTGCATCCGGTGGCGTTTGGGTCAGCATGTCGAAGATGATCGGCGTGACGGTGACGGTTATGAGCATGATCACGGTGCCGGCCACCGCTGGCGTGATGATCCGGCGCAACCATGCCAGCCGCCAACCCAGGAGAAACTGGAAGAGCGACGAGATGACCACCAGCGTTGCCAGCATCGCCGGCCCGCCATCGGCAAGTGCGGTGACGCAGACGGCGATGAAGGCCCCGGACGTGCCCATCAGCAGGATGTAGCCGGAGCCGATCCGACCAAAGCGCACGGCCTGAATGACGGTGGTGGCGCCGCTGATGAGCAGCGCCGCGAATACCGCCCAGGTGAGATAGTCGCCGTCGCCGAGCCCAGCGCCGCGAATGACGACTGCCGGAGTGAGGACGATGCCGGCGATGGTCAGCACGGCGTACTGCAGCGCCAAACCGGCGGTCAGCGGCTTCGGCGGTTCTTCATCTGCCTCGAACCGGACGCTATGCCGTTCGTTGGTGTCAGCCATCGTTTCGCCTCCCGTGCGTGGATGGTGCCCTTTGCAGCGAGGGCGTCCCTGTTGTTACTAGGGCCTAGCGCGGATTCATCTGTTCCGGGCCGTCCGGCAGATAGGGCGTCATGTCCATGCCGGGATACCTGGCACCGACGCCATCGATCGTTTCCGCGGTCCAGTACGAGTGTCCCGGTGGGGGAAACCCCAACAACTCCCTCTCCTCTGTGCTTGCCTGCTCCACCCACTCGCGGAACGCCGGCTTGATGGCCTGCGCCGACCAGCCGACGATGCCGAGCCACTTATGCGCTGCCGGCGCATAGGTGATGAAGTGTCCCAAGCGGCCAGCTTCGGCGATGAACGGCGTGCCGCGATGGAAGGTTCTCATGCTGTAGATGAGGAGCGAGCCGGCCGGCACCACCACCTTGGTTTCGTTCTCGTAGAGGTCCGGGCGTTCGTCGCGCTTGAAGTGGGCGGGCCAGCGGATGCGATCCGGATAGTGCTGCCACGAGCACACCGCGGTGGGTGCGTGCTCTCGAGTTACGTCCGTGTAGTAGAGCAGGTAAGCCGTCTGCCAATACTCCGGCAGGTTCGGCGGATAGGCCAGGGTGTGGTTGCCGTAGTCGCAGTGCATCACCTGATCCTGGTCCGCCGGCGCTCCCTTGAACTTGGCGGAGAGGTGCGACTGTTCGCAGTAGATGTCGTCGTGGCCGATGTTCTGGGCCGCGAACCGTTGCAGTTCGGGGTGCAGGGTGATGGCGTTGAGGCGGCTGCCGACGAACGGAAACTGAAAGCTGGGGGCCCGCGTGGGCGACGGCTGACCGGGCTTTGGCAGGGTCGGATCGTCGCAGTACTCCACCCAGCCGGGCAGCGCTTCGCGCAGTTCGTCCCGGGCTTCGGCCAGTTCGTCGGCTGTGAGGAACGGCGCGACGATGGCGTAGCCGTGCTCGCGGTAATGAGCGGCATGTTCTTGGGTGATTCGGGTCATCGGGCGTCTCTCGGGCTTGAGCCGGGGGAGTCTATGTCAGTCGGCGAGGAAGCGGGCGGGGTGGACGTTGCGCGGGTTCGCTTGCCAGCCGCGCACGCCTTTGCGGACGAGGCTGCGGATGGTAACGGAGTAGAGCGGCACCACGGGGTCAAGCGACAGCCCCCGTACTTCTGCCTGTTGCATCAGCGCGATGCGTTCGCTGAGCGAAACGGTGGCTTTGGCGCGCTGCATGAGGCTGTCGTAATCGGCGTCTTGGAAACGGCCATAGTTGACATCGCCGGTGGCCGACATCAAGAGTTCCAGATAGTGCTCTGGGTTGTTCTCGCCGAACCACCCCGCCTCAGCCACCTCGAAGTCGCCCTGGCGCAGGGCCGCGAAATGGGAGGCAAGGTCGGCGTGGTGCAGGCGGGTGCTCACGCCTATCGCCTTCCACATGGAGGCGATGGCGACCTGCACCGTCTTGTTGTCGTCCCCGGCTATGTGGCGCAGAGTGATCTCGAGGGGGTTGTCCTCGTCGTAGCCGGCGGCGGCGAGGAGGGCGCGCGCGGTGGCCGGATCGGGCGCGCGAGGAGCAATTTTGCTCTCGAACCCGGCGACGAGCGGCGGCACGAACGAATGGCTCGGAAGCTCGCCGCTCCTCAGCACCCGGCCGGTGATCAACTCGCGGTTGACGGCAAGTGCCAGAGCACGTCGGACACGCGCGTCGTCGAACGGCTTTGCCGTGGTGTTGAACACCAGGTACATGATGGAGAGCAGTGGCGAGAGGTGCGTCTCGTCGCCGCGTTCCGCCTGCAGGCGCGCGATCTCACCGGGTGGAAAGTCGCCGATGATGTCGAGTTCGCCGCTCAGGAAACGGTTGTAGGCGGCGCTGCGATCGGAGGTGGGGTGGTAGGTGACGGCTTCGAGTTGCATGCTTTCGGCATCGCGCCATGCCGGGTTTCTTCTGAGGCGAACGTGGCCTTGGGGCACCCATTCGTCGAGCACGAAGGCACCGTTCGTCACCAGGTTGCCAGCCTTCACCCAATCGTCGCCGTGTTCTGCCACGACGTGCTCCGGCACGGGTGAGCCGGTGGGGTAGAAGAGTCGTTCGGCGAAGAAGGGGAAGGGCTTTGCCAAGTGGATTTGGAGCGTGTGGTCGTCGCTCGCTTGCACGCCGAGGGCTTCGGGAGGCTCGTTGCCGGCATTGATCGCCTCGGCGCCGGCGATGGGATAGAGGAAGTAGGCGAGGCTGGCGGCTGTGGCCGGGTTCAGCAGGCGGCGCAGGGAATAGACGAAGTCGTGCGCGGTGACGGGCTTGCCGTCGGACCACCGACCATCCTTGCGCAGGTGAAAGGTCCACGTCAGCCCGTCGTCGGACGTCTCCCAACGCTCCGCCGCCCCCGGCACGATGCGGCCTTTCGCATCCACCGTGGTCAGTCCCTCGAACAGATCCCCGAGGATGGTCTGTTCGAGGCGCAGGTTGTAGCGGTGCGGGTCGAGGGTCAGGGGCTCGCCGCCGTTGCCGATGTGAAGTTCAGCGCCGTGGAGCGACGCGGCAGCGAGCGCGATCAGGGCCGCGAGCCAGCCGCGCGCGGCCGACGGCCAACGCGCCAAGTTCCGGGCGGGTTGGCTGCCACGCAGTGCACGCGTGCGAGGCTTGTCGTAAGCCGTGTGCATCCGCGTACCATAACCGCGCGCGGCGCAGTCGGGTCGCGGGCCAAGGTGGGAGAGGCGAATGAATCTGGCGGGAGACGTGGGCGGCACCCATGCCCGCATGGGCCTCTTCGACGGGCCGCATTGCGTGCAGCGCACGACTCTCGACATGGCGAGTCTGCAATCTGGCGAGGAGTTGACGGCAGCCGCGCTGGAAGCGCTTGGATGTAACGAAATCGAGCGCGCTTGCCTCGCCGTCGCGGGTCCGGTGCTGGCGGGCGAGGCGCGCCTTACGAACCACAGCATGAGCTTCTCCGGCACCACGCTGCGGGGTGTGCTGGGCGCTCAGGAGGTGGTGCTCGTCAACGACCTGGTTGCGCTGGGTACCGCCGTTGCGCACGGTCTCGCAGATGATGCCGAGAGGTTTGGCGGCAAACTCCGGCCGTCGCCCGACGCCACGCGCTGCGTGATTGCCGCGGGCACGGGCCTCGGCATGGGTATCATCGTCGGCGGCCGCTGCCTGCCGTCCGAAGGCGGCCATGTTCGGGTCGCACCCGCAGGTGCGTTCGAGCGCGAGCTGATGGCCTATACGGAGGCGACGCTGGAGGAGGCCCAGGGCGTCGTCGCGTGGGAGCACTATCTTTCCGGTCGGGGCCTCGTGAACCTTTACCAAGCGGTATGCCACGTTTGGGACATGCCGCCGGCGGACCTGTCACCGGAGGAGATCGCCGCCCGCGGGCTGGACGTGACCGACCCCACCTGTCACACGACCATCGAGACTTGGGCAGGCATGCTTGGCTCCGCCGCCGGCGGCTTGGCGGTTGCCACAATGGCCGTGGGCGGCGTATGGCTAGCCGGCGCGGTGCCCCGAGCCCTGAGGCCCATGCTGGCAGACCGCACATTTCGCCGCGGCTTCGAGGCCGCCGCATGGGCCGCAGACTTCCTGCCCACCATCCCGGTGGGGGGGGGGGGGGGGGGGGCGGGGGGGGGGGGCGGGGGGAAGGGGGGGGGGGGGGGGGGGGGGGGGGGGGGGGGGGGGGGGGGGGGGG
>VXPR01000366.1 GCA_009839405.1 Gammaproteobacteria bacterium | reverse complement strand
CCCCCAAGTAATGCGGTTGCTCCGCGTGTTGACCGAAGCCATGCCGACCCGGCAGATTCTGCTCGCCTTGGAGCTCAGCGACCGCAGGTCGTTCCGGGCTCGGTACCTTGCGCCGGCGATCGCGGGAGGCTACGTGGAACCGACGCGACCGGATGCGCCGAGAGCACCGAACCAGAGGTATCGACTGACACCCCGAGGCCGCGCTTTGCGGGATGCAACGTGAGCTGGACTCCGACCGATGGCTTGCCCGTGCCGGGGTTAGACTCGCCGTCGTAGGACAAGGGGACGAGCCTTGGCGAAAGTTCGGGAGCTGTTTCGGGATCGGAGCGTGGTTTCGTGGGCGCTCTACGACTGGGCCAACTCGGTCTTCGCAACCACCGTGATCGCGGGGTTCTTTCCCGTGTTCTTCAAGGAGTATTGGAGCGCGGGGTCCGATGCCGTCACGAGCACAGCGCAGCTTGGGTTCGCAAACTCCATCGGCAGTGCGTTCATTCTGGTTGCGGCGCCGATCTTGGGGGCGATTGCGGACGGTGGCGGGGCGCGCAAGCGGTTTCTCGGTGTCTTCACCGGCCTCGGCATTGCCATGTCGGCGGGGCTGTTCTTCGTTGGGGAGGGCCAGTGGAGCACGGCGGCCCTGGTGTATGTGCTCGCCAGCATTGGGTTTTCTGGCGCGATCGTGTTCTATGACGCGCTTCTGGTGGGCGTGACCACGCCGGATCGCTACGACGAGGTCTCGGCGCTTGGCTTTTCGCTCGGCTATATCGGTGGCGGGCTCCTGTTTGCGCTCAACGTGGCCATGACGCTCTCGCCAGAGACGTTTGGCCTTGCCGGCGCGGCGGAAGCGGTGCGGCTTTCCTTCCTCACGGTGGCGCTGTGGTGGCTCGTGTTCTGCATTCCGCTGTTTCGGAACGTCGCCGAGCCGCCTCGAGTGGAGGCGGCGGTGGGTGCGGTTGCCGCCGGATTCCAAGCGCTTGCGAAGACGTTCCGCGAGTACCGGGCACACCGCATGGTGGCGCTGTTTCTGCTGGCGTACTTCTTCTACATCGATGGCGTCCACACCATCATCCGCATGGCCGTGGACTACGGGCTGTCGCTCGGCTTTCCTTCCGAAAGCCTCATCGTGGCGCTTCTCATCACCCAGTTCGTGGGCTTCCCGGCGGCACTGGCATTCGGCATCGCGGCAAGGAGGTTCGGGCCCAAGCCGACCCTCTACTTTGGCGTGGCGATCTATGTGGCCGTCACGATCTATGCGTATTTCATGACCTCGGTGACGGAGTTCTACGTGCTCGCGGCGACGGTGGGGCTGGTGCAAGGTGGTGTGCAGGCGGTGTCGCGCTCCCTCTTCGCCCGCTTCGTGCCGCCAGCCCAGGCCGGCGAGTTCTTCGGCTTCTTCAACATGCTGGGCCGCTTCGCCGCCATCATCGGGCCGGCGCTGGTGGCGATCACGGGCGTCCTCACCGGCAGCTCGCGACTGGGGATGCTGTCGGTGGTGATCGTCCTTGTGATCGGCCTCGTCCTGCTCGGGTTCGTGCGCGAGGAGGGCGTGACCGCAGCCGAGCACTAGGCGGGCTCCGGGGCCCTGGGGGCGAGGGCGTCTCGCCCTCGCGCGCGCCGCAAGGCGCGCTCCTGAGACACAGTGCGTGATGGTCTGCAAGCGTTGGCAAGGACGCGCCTTGCGGCGCGTGGGAGGGCAAGATGCCCTCCCCCCGAGACGCTCCCCCGGCAGCCTTGCAGACGGGACCAGTGTCAGTTCCCTGCCGTCCGCGACCCGGTGTCCGCGCCGCGCCGGAGACTTCCGTGCGGTTCAATCGCCTTGGCGAACGTCCAGGACTTCACCCGTGCCGTGGGCGGGTTCGGTGGCGTACCAACTCGTGAGGGTCACTTTCCAGCCAAGGTGCTTGCCAGCGCGGGCGCAGCGCTGGGACAGTTCATAGAACGTGGGGCGTCCGGGATCAGCGATCACGACTCTTTCCGTGCCTCCTTCCATCGCTCGCGACACCAAGGCCGCCATCGGCTTCACCATCCGGTCCCAAAAGCAGATGTCCGCGCCGATGAGCATCTGTTCCTCGCCCAGCCGTTCGGCGGGGAGCTTGTTGAAGTCCGCCTTGAGGGGCGCCACCTCGACGCCGTTCAGGGACGCCGTGATCTCCAGGAACGGGAACACATCCTCGTCGATGTCCACCCCTGTCACTTCGGCGCCGAAGCGTTGGGCGCAGAACACCGCCGCCGGTCCCCAGCCGCAGCCGAGTTCCATCACCCTTGCGCCTTGTCCGGGCGGGTGATGCAACAGGTAGTCCATCAGCAGGTAGCTGGCCCGCCATGCCTTGTTGCCATGCACCGAAGGCTTGTACACGCGCCGCAGCCGGCGAATGAACCGATGCTTTGAGGTCAGCAGGAAGATGCCATAGGCCTGCCGAATGTTCGGCTCCGGCAGGGCTTCAAGCTTGGGCATGGGCCTGTTTCCTTGGAAGCGAACCGACGCTATCGCCGCCGGCTCTCCCGGAACGGATGTGCGTCGGCCACTTCTTCGTCGAGTTCCACGCCAAGCCCCGGCTCGGTGGGCGGGATGATGTAGCCGTCCTCCCACTGAATGGACTTTTTCAGAATCTCGGCGTGGAAACCGTCGAACCGCTCGATGCTCTCCTGCACGAGGAAGTTCGGGCTGCAGGTGTCCACCTGAATGTTGGCGGCGGCCTCAATGGGGCCGCAGTAGAGGTGCGGCGCGATCTGCGCGTAGTACGCCTCCGCCATGCCGGCGATCTTCTTCGCCTCCAGAATGCCGCCAACGCGACCCAAGGCCATCTGCAAGATCGCCGCCGCCTGTTTCTCGAGCAGCTCGCGGAACTCGTGCTTGGTCGCCAGCCGCTCGCCGGTCGCCACCGGAATGCTGGTGGCCCGCGCCACGCGTGCCATCTCGTCGCGGTTCTCCGGCGGCACCGGCTCCTCGAACCAGAGCGGATCGTAGCGCTCGATGCGCTTGGCGAAGCGAATGGTGCCCGACGTGGTGGACTGCCCGTGGGTGCCGATCAGGATGTCGCAGCGCCCACCCACGGCCTCGCGCACGCTCTTCACCACCGCCTCGGCATTGTCGAGCCGGTCCAGCGGCGGCTCGCGGGGGTCTTCAAAGCCCATCACATCGATGAGCGGATCGAACTTCACGGCGGTGAAGCCCTGCTCGACATAGGCGGCAGCGCGCTCGCCAGCGGAGTCCGGGTCGGTGTGCGGCGAGGTTCGCTCGCCGGCGGCGGGGTAAAGGTACGTATAGGAACGCAGCCGCTCGTGGTACTTGCCGCCAAGGAGGTTGTACACCGGCTGTTCGAGCGCCTTGCCGACGATGTCCCAGCACGCCATCTCCACCGCGCTCAGGATGCCAGCGACGGTGTGGTCAGGGTGCTGATGGTGGTCATGCCCCTCATACCCCTCGCCGTAGTACACCGCCCGCCAAAGCCGCTCGATGCCAAACGGATCGCTCCCCTCAACATACGTCTCGAACACATCCTCGATCAGCCGCACCACCGTTCGCGGATGAAACGGCGCCTTGTACACCTCGCCAACGCCCTCGATACCATTGTCGGTTATGAGCTTCAAGAACACCCAGTTCCGCCCGCCCCGATACGGCGGCGGCGTCCCGACAACCCAAGTCTTGAGGGTGGTGATCTTCATGCGGACGTTTCCCTATTGCGCGATTTCCCACCATAGCAGCCACGTTGCCGTAGCGGCGGAGACTTGGCGCGAGCCGTCCTGGGCGAGCATCTTGCGATAATTGCTGCAACCGGAACGACGCAAGGAGAGGCAAGTGGCAGTTGCACCAACGAGTTCAGGACGGGTGATGGGCAGGGAGCGCGATGGCGTGCTGCTCTTTGCCGGGGTGCCGTATGCGGCGCCGCCGACTGGGGCGCGGCGGTTTCGGGTAGCCCAGCCACATGAGGGCTGGAGCGACGTTCGCGACGCGCGGAAGTTTGGGCCGGCGGCGCCGCAGATTTCGAGTGGGGGGATGACTGATCCGGCACCGGTTCGGTGGGATGAAGATTGCCTGACGCTGAACATTCAGACGCCGGCGCTCGATGATGGCGCGAGGCCGGTGTTGGTATGGATCCATGGCGGCGGCTATCGGAACGGGCAGGGGGCGGTGCCCTGGTACAACGGCGCCCGTTTCGCTGCCAATGGCGACATCGTGGCGGTGACGATCAACTATCGACTCGGCGCCTTGGGGTTCACTGATCTGTCGCGCTTTGGCGAGGAGTTCGCGACCTCAGGGGTGAATGGGCTGCTCGACCAGATCACGGCCTTGGAGTGGGTGCGAGACAACATCGCGGGATTCGGCGGGGACCCAACCAAGGTCACCATCGCCGGAGAGTCGGCGGGCGGGTTTAGCGTCGCGACGCTGCTTGGTTCGCCTCGGGCCTCCGGCCTCTTTCGTGGGGTGATCGCGCAAAGCGGCGCGGCGCACCATGTCTTGCCGGCCGAGGCGGGCGGGGTAGTTGCGGATCGGTTCCTGGAGGCGTTGGGCGCTGATGACGTTATCGGCGTCGAAGCGGCCAGCGTGGATGCCATCCTCGCCGCTCAGACGGAGGTCGCCCGTGCGCTCGAAGGCGGGCCGGGGCTTGCCGGGGAATTGGGCGTGCCGGTTTCGGCGTTCTATCCGGTGGTGGGCAACGAGGCGCTGCCGCAGCCGCCACTCGATGCGATCTCGGGCGGCCTCCATGCCGATGTCGCCCTTCTCGCTGGCTCCAACCGCGACGAAACCACGCTGTGGGGCTATGGCGAGGTGGACGATGCGCGGCTTGCTCGCACCGCGGAGGGCTTTGGCGGGCTTGATCTCCTCGACACCTATCGCCGCACGCGCCCGGAAGCCTCAGTGGAACAACTGATGATAGCGCTGACGACCGACCACATGTTCCGTATCCCGGCGATTCGGCTCGCGGAGGCGCGGGCCAATGGCGGCAAGACTTGGCTCTACCAATTCAACTGGCGCTCGCGCAACGAGCGCTTGGGCGCCACGCATGCGCTGGAAATCCCGTTCGCGTTCGACAACCTGCACCAACCGGGCGTGGACGTGTTCATCGGCGACGGCCCGTCTCCACAGCACGTGGCGGACGCCGTGCACGGCACGTGGACGCGCTTCGTCAAGGCTGGCGATCCCGGCTTCCCGCACTACTCCTTGCGCAGCCGCGAGACGATGGTGTTCGACGAGGCGTCAGGCGTGGTCGTGGACCCGGACGCGGAGGAACGAGAAGCTTGGGCCGGCAGGCGCTAGGAGGCTGCGCCGTAGAAAACGGCGCTGGCGCAAAAGGGGAGTGACAGGAGGGGCTTCGTTCGGAGATTGGGGCGTACGGGCGTTGGG
>VXPR01000341.1 GCA_009839405.1 Gammaproteobacteria bacterium | reverse complement strand
GCTCTGTTTTCCCCCGTTCTTGTCTTGTTTCCCTAGAGTGTCTTCGCCAACTTCCTTCCGCCCCGGCGGGCTCCGTTCGAGCGGCCGGGACGGGACAAGCCCGTCCCCTACGAGGCCCGTCTCGAACGCACCGGTGGATTCGGCATGGGGCCGTAGGGGCGACCCTTGTGGTCGCCCGTCTCGAATGCACCGAGAAGTTCGTCGAAGCACAGCAGTTCGCGCAAGCGAAATGCCAACGCCGTTAGGGCGCGCCGGGACAAACCCGTCCCCTACGATTGCGTTCTATGGCGAGCCTCCGGGAAAGCCTGCCCTGTCACCCGCTTGCATGCACCGAGGCGAGGAAGCGCTCGGCTACGGCAGGGTGGGTTACGTGCACCGTTTGCATCCCCACCGCCTCGGCGCCGGCGATGTTGTCGGCGTTGTCGTCGAGGAAGGTGATTTCCTCGCAGGCGAAGCCCATGTCCTCGGCGACGTGTTGGTAGGCGTCGGCGTTGGGCTTGCGCAGGCCAATGGTGGAGGAGACGTAGATGTGGCGGAAGGTGCTGAGACGGTGGCCGTAGAGCTTGCGCCAGCAGGCTTCGTGGACGGGGTTGGTGTTGGTGAAGATGCACTGCGGGATGGCGCCGCCAATGCGCTCCGCCTCGGCCAGCACGTCGTCGAAGGTGCCGGCGAGGAGCTGGTTCCAGCCGCTCTGCCAGTCTTCCAGCGAGAGCGTGATTTGCAGTTGCCGCGATAGGCTCCCGGCGAACTCTTCGAAGTCGATGCTGCCGACCTCGAAGGCGCGGTAGGCGTCACTTGCCTGCCAGCGGTGGCGGAGATTGGCGATGGGCTCGCCGGCGGCCTTCGACCAGTGCCGGAACACCGCCTCGTGGTCGGTGCGCACGAGCACGCCACCCATGTCGTACAGGAGTGCCTTCAAGTTGCGGGGCCTTCAGCCGATTGTTCCTGGGGCGGCTGCGCGCAGGGCGCAAGGCTCCGGGTAACCGGGGCCGCAACCAGCCCACTACGCCTCTGCCATGCGGCGCTTCACCGTTTCGATCGGATTGCGGTAGTCCACGGTACCGAGGCCGAAGTTCGTGAGCTTGTAGCCGATGAGCGCCTGGAGCTTCTGCGGCATTCCCAGCACCACGTCGTGAGGCACGCCGATGAACTGGTTTTCGCGCTGCTTGAGCCAGGCGAGGTTGAAATTGACGTTGATGGAGCGGCGGTATTCGTTCTGCGTGCTGTTGCCCCCGCCGCGGTGCCAGAGGGCACCTTCCCATGCCAAGAGCGCCCCTGCGGGCATTTCCACCGAGACCGTCTCGGCATCGGGATCGACCCGCTTCGTCCATAGGTGGCTGCCCGGCACCACTTCCGTCGCGCCGTTTGCCTTCGTGAAAGGGTCGAGCGAGATCAAGGTGTTGACGATGAACGGCGGGTGCCGACGCGGGATCGGATAGTGGCCGTCGTCCTGGTGCATGCGCTGGCGCTCGTCGCCCGGCCCCGGTCGCATCGCTGCGACACCGGAGATCTGATAGTCCGGGCCCAGCACGGCCTCGACGATGTCGAGCATGCGGTCATTCATTAGGAGTTCGTCCACCGCTCTGGTCTTCGCCAGCAGGTTGTGGGTGTGCACGGTCTGCTGGCCGTGTTCCTTGTCCTGGCGGCTGCCGATGTCATCGAACACCGGCGCGAGGCCCTCACGAAGCTCTTCCACAGCGTTTGGGCTCAGGAAATCCTCAACCACGGCGAAGCCCACTTCCTCAATTCGCCGCGCAGCGCGTTCCGTCTCCATCGTTCTTGCTCCCGTCACTTGGCGCCACGCTTCGTCAGCGCCGCCACCAGTCCCTTGTTGCCGCTTTCCTTCGCTGCGCGCAAGGGCGTCCAGTCCATGAAGCCTACCCAGTTGATTTCGGCGCCTCGATCCAGCAGAAGCTCTGCCGTCGTCGGTTGGCCGCCTCGGCAAGCGTGCCAGAGCGCAGCGGTCAAATCACCCTCGGTCGCGCTTTCGGCGAGTTCGTGCACGCGTTCGTACAACCCAAGTGCCGCCGCCTGCCAGAGCGTCGTGACCGCACCGCGAGCCAGCAGCCGCTCCGCCGCCCGCCACTGCGCGAACACCACGGCATCCGACATCGGCGTGCCACCGGTGAACACGGCACCGCTCGCCTCGATGTTGGCGCCGTTGTCGAGCAGCGCGTCGATGGCCTCCACGTCGTCCGAGGAAGCCGCCCAGTGCAGCGGCTTTTCGAAGGCGTCCACGGGGGAGTCGGCGAGGCCCAGGTCCGGGTCGGCGCCTGCCTGGGCCAACAGTGCAATCGTCTCCCGGCAGTTGGGAAAATGCCCGGGCCAGTCCGTGGCGACGTGCAGCAGCGATCGCCCCGCTCCCTTGTCGTCCACCAGCACGCAGGTGGCAAGGTTGGGAGCGGCGGCGAGCATGGCCTTCAGCCGGACCGCATCGCCGCCCCGAATCGCCTGAGCGAGCTCCTGTGCCCGCTCGTCGTCGTGCCGGATGGCCAGAGGCGTCGCCAACGTCAGAGCAACTCCTCGGCCATGAACTGCAGCGTTTCGGCGTCGCCGGAGCCGACATTGATCATGGTCACGGGGCTCTCCTTCCACGCCTCAAGGCGCTCGCGGATGCGCTCCTTGGGGCCGACGAGGGAAATCTCGTCGCAGAGCTCGTCTGGCACGAGGGCGATGGCCTGGTCGCGCTGGCCGGAGAGGAAGAGGTCCTGGATTCGGTCCGCCACCTCGCCGAAGCCCATGCGGCTGACGTGATCCTTGTGGACGTTGAAGCTCTTCGCGCCCATGCCGCCGACATAGAAGCCGACGTTCTGCTTGATCTGCATCAGCGCCCGGTCCACGTCGTCGTCGATGATGACCGGCACCGAAGCCGCAATCTCAAAACCCGGTGCGCGGCGGCTCATGGCCTCGCTGTACTGATCCATCATCCGGTAGGGCGACAGGAACATGGGAATCCAGCCGTCGCAGTTCTCGACGCCAAGCAGTACGTTCTTCGGCCCTTCGGCGCCGAGATAGAGCGGAATGTGCTCCCGCGCGGGGTGCAGAATCAGCTTCAGCGGCTTGCCGAGGCCAGTGCCACCGGGCAGCGGCAGCTTGTAGTGCTCGCCGTCGAAGGCCACCGGCCCGTCACGCGCCACCACCTTGCGGAAGATCTGAATCCACTCGCGCGTGCGCGCCAGCGGCTTCGGATAGGGCTGGCCATACCATCCCTCCACCACTTGCGGCCCGGAAACGCCGATGCCGAGGATCAGGCGGCCGTTCGAGAGGTAGTCGAGGGTGGCAGCCTGCATGGCGGCACTGGTGGGCGTGCGCGCGGAAATCTGCATGATGGAGGTGCCGAGGTTGATGCGCTCGGTGTGCGCGCCGATCCAGGTCAGCGGGGTGAAACAGTCCGCGCCGTAGATCTCCGGGCACCAGATCGTGTCGTAGCCAAGCGACTCCGCCTCCTGCGCCACCTTGACGACCCGCTCGCCCCCCGGGGCTCCCAACGCACCTATGCCCAAACCGAGCTTCATCCGAAGTCCCCCATGTCCACTGGCAAAACCCGCGAGCTTACACGCAAAGCACCACCCGCCCCCAAACGACGGGCTCGAGAGCCGTCCTTGTTCGGAGCGTCCGATTTCACCTGTTATGGTAGCCGCTCGACCAAGAGGACGGGGTGGGTTGATGAAGTTCGGGCTCTTCTACGAGTTGCAGTTGCCGAAGCCTGCGGGCGAGGAGCAGTGGGGGCCGGAGGACGAGAAGCGCATCTACCACGAGATGCTGGACCAAGTGGAACTCGCCGACAGCCTGGGGTTCGACTACGTCTTCGAGGTGGAGCACCACTTCCTCGAGGAGTATTCGCACTCGCCGGCACCGGAAATGATGATGGCAGCGCTGTCCCAGCGCACCAAGAACATCCGCTTGGGCCACGGCATCGTGCTGACGCCGCCGGGCTACAACCACCCGGCCCGTGTGGCGGAACGCCTCTCGGCACTCGATCTGCTCTCCCAGGGCCGTGTGGAGTTCGGCTCCGGCGAGAGCGCCTCGGAAATGGAACTCGGTGGCTTCGGCGTCGAACGCGGGCTCAAGAAGTCCATGTGGGAGGAATGCACCCGCGAGATCACCAACATGATGGTGCAGACGCCGTATCAGGGCTTTCAGGGCGAGTTCTTCGAAATGCCGCCGCGCAACGTCATCCCGAAGCCGATGCAGAAGCCGCATCCGCCGCTGTGGGTGGCGGCGTCGCGCCGGGAGACCACCATGCTCGCCGCCCGCTTCGGCATGGGGAGCCTCGGCTTCGGCTTCGAGACGCCCGATGAACTCGCCGAGCGCACCAACGAGTACTACCGCATCGTTCGCGAGGAGTGCTTCCCCATCGGCCACGCCATCAATCCCGGTCTCGCCGTGCTCACCACCTTCATGATGGCCGACAGCGACGAAGAGGCGCTGCGGCGCAGCGCCAACGGCCCGGCGTTCTTCTCGCACTCGCTCGGCTACTACTACAGCCCGGCCAGCGGCGGCCGCCACCAGCCCGGGGAGAAGAACATCTACGACGACTTCTTGAAGCAGAACGAGCGCGACAACACCATGTCCGCCCGTACCGGCTTCATCAAGGAGGACGAGATCCGCAAGGGCGAGCCCGAGGACGAAGTGCAGCGCGCTCTCTATCGGGCGGCGCGCAGCGGCACCGCCGTTGGCACGCCGGACCGCGTGCGCGAGACGCTCAAGACCTACGAGGACAACCACCTCGACGTGATGATCTTCGTCGCCCAGTGCGGCGATCGTGAGCACGATCACATCATGGAGTCTATTGAGCTCTTCGGAAAGGAGCTCCTGCCGGAGTTCAAGGAACGGCACGAGGCCGAGCACGGCAAATGGCGGGCCGAACAGCTTGCCGGCATCGACTACCCGGTCAACTCGAGCATTTGACGTGGCGCGCCAGGACCAGATCCAGGACGAGCGTCTGCGCGACCTGATCGGCACCGCCCATGGCTCGATGCGAACGGGCGCCCCCACGGAGGCCATGCGGACCTTGGTCGAGGCGCTCTACCGGCTGATCGAACTGAAGCCGGAGCTCGCCACCGAACAGCTCGAGCCAAGACCGGGTTGGAAGATGCCGTTCCTATCGCGCTGGCCCCAATACGGCGCCAACTGGAAGGAAGGCTCGCTTGCGGCCGGCAAGCCCGAAATCGAGTTCATCCGCGAGCGGTTCGCCATGTCCGAAGCGATCACCTGCTACGAGTTCCTGCTCGACACGGCGATTCAGCGCGAGGCGTAGTCCCGCCGGTCTCGAACGCGCCGAGGAACGCGGACGATTCGACCAGCCCCCCCTCCGAGAAAAGGCGAGGACGCCTTTTCTCGACTCCCC
>VXPR01000253.1 GCA_009839405.1 Gammaproteobacteria bacterium | reverse complement strand
ACCCAAGGCATCGAGCCGGTCGACTAGCTTCAAGGGCGTCTGGCCGCCGAACTGGACGATGACGCCTTCCGGCTTCTCCACATCGACGATCGCGAGCACGTCCTCCAAGGTGACCGGCTCGAAGTAGAGGCGGTCGGAGGTGTCGTAGTCGGTGGAAACGGTTTCCGGGTTGCAGTTGACCATGATGGTCTCGTAGCCGTCCTCGCGCATGGCGAGGGCGGCGTGGACGCAGCAATAGTCGAACTCGATGCCTTGGCCGATGCGGTTTGGGCCGCCGCCGAGCACCATGATCTTGCGCCGATCCGTGGGCGCGGCTTCGCATTCCTCTTCGTAGGTGGAGTAAAGGTAGGCGGTGGCGGAGGCGAACTCGGCGGCGCAGGTGTCGACCCGCTTGAACACCGGCGTGACGCCCAAGCCCTGGCGGGCGGCGCGAACCTCGTCCTCTTCGGCGCCGAGCAGCACCGCGAGCCGGGCGTCGGAGAAGCCGTCGCGCTTGAGGCTGCGCCACTCGGCTTCCGTCAGATCACGGGCGGCGCGGCCCGCGAGCGCCTGTTCGGCGCGCACGATCTCGTCGATCTGCGCCAGGAACCACGGATCGATGCGCGTGGCGCGGTTCAGGTCCTCCACCGTCTGGCCGTTACGGAAGGCGTCCGCCACATACCAGATGCGTTCTGCCCCCGGCCGGTTCAGTTCATGTACGAGCCGCACGCGGCGCGCCTCAAAGGTAGCAGAGCCCTCAGCCGGGGTGCGCGAGGGGGCACCCCTCGCACGCAAAGAGTCGAGCTTGGGATCGAGCCCCGACACCCCCGTTTCCAAACTCCTGAGCGCTTTCTGCAACGATTCCTTGAAGGTGCGGCCGATGGCCATCGCCTCGCCCACGGATTTCATCTGCGTCGTGAGTCGGTCTTCCACCACCGGGAACTTCTCGAAGGTGAAGCGCGGCGCCTTGGTGACGACGTAGTCGATGGCTGGCTCGAAGGAGGCCGGCGTGACGCCCGTGATGTCGTTCGAGAGCTCGTCCAGGGTGTAGCCCACCGCCAGCTTGGCCGCCACCTTGGCGATGGGGAAGCCGGTGGCCTTGGAGGCCAGCGCCGAGGAGCGCGACACCCGCGGATTCATCTCGATCACGACCATGCGGCCAGTGTCCGGGTCGATGGCGAACTGGACGTTGGAGCCGCCGGTCTCGACGCCGATCTCGCGCAGGACGGCAATCGAGGCATCGCGCAGGAGCTGGTACTCCTTGTCGGTGAGCGTCTGCGCCGGCGCCACGGTGATGGAGTCGCCGGTGTGGATGCCCATCGGGTCCAGATTCTCGATGGAGCAGACGATGATGCAGTTGTCGTTGTGGTCCCGGACCACCTCCATCTCGAACTCTTTCCAGCCGAGCAGGGATTCGTCGATCAGGAGCTCGCTGGTGGGAGAAAGGTCCAGGCCGCGGCGGCAAATCTCCGCGAACTCCTCGCGGTTGTAGGCGACGCCGCCGCCGCTGCCGCCGAGCGTGAAGGACGGGCGAATGATGCAGGGGAAGCCGATGCGGCTCTGCACTTGCCGCGCCTCTTCGAGGCTGTGGGCGATGGCGGAGCGGGGCGTCGCCAGGCCAATTCGCTTCATGGCGCGGTCGAAGCGTTCGCGGTCTTCGGCCTTGTCGATGGCGTCGCGGCTGGCACCGATGAGCTCCACGCCGTGCGCCTCGAGAACGCCTTCGCGGACCAGGTCCAGGGCGCAGTTGAGCGCCGTCTGGCCGCCCATGGTGGGGAGCAGGGCGTCTGGCCTTTCCCGCTCGATGATGTGGGCGACGGTGCGCCACTCCACGGGTTCAATGTAGGTGGCGTCGGCCATGGCGGGGTCCGTCATGATCGTCGCCGGATTGGAGTTGACGAGCACCACCCGATAGCCCTCGTCCCTGAGCGACTTGCAGGCCTGGGCACCGGAATAGTCGAACTCGCAGGCCTGGCCGATGACGATGGGGCCGGCGCCGATGATGAGCACCGTCTCGATGTCCGTGCGCCTAGGCATCGAGCGTAACGTCTCCGTCCGCAGTCGCGCCGGCGTTCATGCGCGCGAGCAAGCTTGCCCCGCGCAGCCCCGTGTCCTTCGCGCAGCGCATCTGGGCGACGAAACGGTCGAAGAGATACCCGCAGTCGCGCGGCCCAGGGCTCGCTTCCGGGTGGCCCTGAAAGCCGAACGCCGGCACGTCGGTTCGGCTCGCTCCTTGCACGGTTCCGTCGAAGAGCGAAACGTGCGTGAGGCTGAGGTGGCTCGGCAGCGAGTCGCCGTCCACGGCGAAGCCGTGGTTCTGGCTCGTGATGATGACGCGGCCGTCGGCTAGGTCTTTCACCGGATGGTTGGCGCCGTGGTGGCCGTGGGGCATCTTCACGGTGCGGGCGCCGCTTGCGAGCGAGAGCAGTTGGTGGCCGAGGCAAATGCCGAAGATGGGGATGCCGGTGCCCAAGAGCGCGTCGATGGCGGCTATGGCGTAGTCGCAGGGGTCAGGATCGCCAGGGCCGTTGGAAAGGAACACGCCGTCGGGTGCAAGGGCGAGGATTTCCTCCGCCGTGGAGCGTGCGGGAACCACCGTCACGCGGCAGCCACGGTCAACCAACATGCGCAGGATGTTGCGCTTGACGCCGAAATCGCAGGCGACCACATGCAGGCGCGCCCTGGCGGGCGCGTTTGGAGTTTCGCTAGCGCGAAACTCCTGCGCGCCGCTCGCCGGGCTCGAGTAGCCGGACTCCAAGGTCCAGGTCCCCTCTTCCCAAACGCCGATGTCGTCTCGGCTTACAACTTGCGCCAGGTCCATGCCGGCGAGACCCGGAAAGGCGCGGGCACGAGCGAGGGCTTCCTCAGGGTTGGCATCGCCCGTCGCGACGCAGCCGGCAAGCGCTCCCTTCTCGCGAATCAGGCGAGTCAGGCGTCGGGTGTCGATGTCGGCGATGGCGACGACGCCTCGGCGGGCAAGAAACTCCGGCAGCGACTCGGCCGCGCGCCAGCTCTCGTGGGTGGCGGGAACATCGCGCACGACGAGGGCCTCGGCCCACACGCGCTGCGACTCGTCGTCTTCCGGATTGACGCCGGTGTTGCCGACGTGCGCGGTGGTCAGGGTGACGATCTGCCGGGCATAAGACGGGTCGGTGAGAATCTCCTGATAGCCGCTCATGGCGGTGTTGAACACCACCTCGCCAACGGCGAAACCCGACGCCCCCACGCTGGCGCCGCGAAAGAGGCTCCCGTCCTCCAAGATGAGCAAAGCGCCCGTCACGCCTTCCCTCTTAAAAAAAGGCGAGAAGCACTGCTTCTCGCCTTGCATGTCCCGACCTCGCCACGATACGCGCGCCCGCTACCGCGTCTGCGCCTCAAGCGCCGGGGCGCCATTCTACTCTGTGCAGCCAGGTGTGGTGTCGTTTTTTTCGGCAGAAGAACGGACGCAATTGATGCGGTGGAGGGGCAAGGCGCTTGGCCTCGAAGGGTTCCAAGCCCTTGACTATACTGCGTTTTACACCTAGGTCATGGGCAGGTCGTGCCTCCGGAGGGAAGGCATCCTGCCTTCCCTGTGCGCCGAAAGGCGCACCTGCCGCGAATTGCCAAAAAGGAAAGCGCCTAGCGGCGCTTAGGGAAGGCAGAATGCCTTCCCTCCGGGGGCCGCGGCGAACGTCCGGCTTACTTCCTAGCCGACCTCGATCATCTCGAAGTCTTCCTTGGCCACTCCGCATTCCGGGCAGACGAAATCGTCGGGCACGTCTTCCCACGCCGTGCCCGGATCGATGCCTTCTTCTTCGCAGCCTTCCGCCTCGTCGTAGATCCAGCCGCACACGATGCACTGCCACTTGCGCAATGGAGGATTCTCCCGGTTTTCGCATCTCGCCTGAGGGGCTGCGTACCTTACCCGATGGCAACACCAAAATGGCGGCTTTGTGAGGAGGACGGGCCTAGCCAGTGCCGCGCGAGTACGCGGGCCAGCAGTTCGCGCAGCGAACTGCCAAGGCGCCTGTTTGGGGCGCGCCGCCGGCCATCCGAATACAATGCCGCCGTGCTTGCCCAACGACTTCCTGCCTACTTCCTGCTCATGCGGCTGGACCGGCCCGCCGGTGCCTTGCTGTTGCTGTGGCCGACACTGACGGCACTGTGGCTGGCGAGTGGCGGAGTTCCCGATGGGGGACTATTGGCCGCCTTCGTTGCTGGCACCTTCGTCATGCGCGCCGCCGGTTGCGTGATGAACGACATCGCCGACCGCGACTTCGATCCTCACGTGGAGCGCACCCGCAGCCGACCGCTGGCGGCCGGCACTGTCTCCGTGCGGGAGGCCGCTGTCCTGCTTGCGGTCTTGGTCGCTGCTGGCCTCGCCATACTGCTGACGCTGAACGCGGCCGCTCGCTGGTATGGCGCCGTTGCGGTGCTCCTGATCGCCTCCTATCCCTTCTTCAAGCGCTTCACGCACCTGCCCCAAGCGATGCTCGCCATCACCTTCGGCTGGGGGATTCCGATCGCGTTCGCCGCCGCCACGGGAGAAGTGGGCCTCACCGGCTGGCTGCTGTTCGGAGCCAACGCCCTCTGGATCATGGCCTACGACACCATTTACGCGATGGTGGATCGCGACGACGACGTACTGATTGGCGTGAAATCCACGGCCATCCTTTTCGGCAGCGCCGATGTGGCGGCGGTGCGGCTGTTCCAGGTCGCCGCCGTGCTTGCCTTGTTGGCGCTCGGGGTGCAGGCAGGGCTGGGCCTCGTCTGGTATCTCGCCGTCGCCGTCTTCGGCGCCTGCCTCGCGCGCCAGCAGGCGCTCATCAAGAGCCGGGAAGGATCGGCCTGCATGGCTGCCTTCCGCAACAACGCCTGGGCGGGTCTGGCCCTTTTCGCCGGCATCGCCATCGACCTCGCGCTTCGGGCCGGCAGTCGCTGAGTCCGCCGATGATCGACAGGGGGATCAACCGGATTGGCGCTGCCGCAGCATGGCTCAATCTCGGCATGGTAGCCGCCACCTGCATCGTCGTGGGGCTGCGCTACGCCTTCGGGGCCGGCGCCATCGCCATGCAGGAAGCCGTGATCTACATGCACGCCATCGCGCTGTCGGCCGGGCTCGCCTATACCCTTCAGCGCGATGAGCACGTGCGCGTGGATCTCCTCTATGCCCGCATGGGCGAGCGCGGCAAATCCTGGGTGAACCTCTGCGGCCACCTCTTTCTGCTCGTGCCCACCTGCGTCTGCATCATCACGGTGAGCCTGCCCTACGCGGTGCAGTCGTGGTCGATCCTCGAAGGCTCGCCGGAAGTGGGCGGCGTTCCGGCCGTGTTCCTGCTTAAATCGTTGCTGCCCGCCTCCGCCGCCTTGCTGGCCTTGCAGGGACTGACGATGGCGTGGCGGGAAGCGCAGCGCCTTCGCGC
>VXPR01000258.1 GCA_009839405.1 Gammaproteobacteria bacterium | reverse complement strand
CACCACCGCTGTTGGGGATGCAAAGGGTGACAGGAAAATGCGCGCCACCACTGTCGTTGGGGATGCGAGGGCCTTCCTGTCACTCCCCCCTTGCGGGGGAGTCGAAAAGCGCCTCGCTTTTCGGAGGGGGGGCTTCTCGCAGCGGGCCAACTCCGGCGCAAGCGTCGTTTTCTACGGCGCAAGCTCCTCGGGAAGCATGGCCCGTTTGAAACAGGCTACAAAGCCTCCGCGAACTTCGCCTCCGTGCGGTGGTAGTTCTCTTGGCCTGGGTTCTTCGCCATGATCTCGCGCCACGTATCGCTGCCGAAGACTCGGCCCATGGTGGCGTGGCGGGTGGCGACGTCTGGCCACTTGATGATCCAGGTCACGGTGGCCGGGCCCAGTTCATCCTGAGGCTTGCCGGCGATCTGGGGCGGTTCGTCCACGTTCAGCCAGAAGCCCACGAGGTCGAGGTGCTCGCGGATGTAGGGCAGCGCCAGTTCCGTGGCCCAAATGCGGTATTCCGCCAGCAGCGACGGCTCGTAGTGGTAGTTGCGGATCTCGAAGATCATCGGCGTGGCTCCCGTTGCCTTTGGTGCGGCGCAATCAAACCACAGCGGCGGCGCGAGTGCCCGGCGGCGGCATGCGTGCCCCTACAATGTCGGCTTGGCAAGTCGCCAGATGTGAGCCGAGGCGCGTTCGTCGCCCTTGGCGGGGCACGGCGACTCGCTGACCAGCGATGACTGATCCGGCGCGGTTCGCTCGCTGTATCGGGCTGAAAAACACACCTTTGAACGAAGAGAGGATTCGATGACATCGTCCACCGTTGGATTCATTGGTCTGGGGGCCATGGGGGAGCCCATGGCTGCGAACCTGCTGCGAGCGGGGCTCGACGTCGTCAGTTGCGCCCACCGCAACCGCGAACCGATCGAGCGCCTCGCCGCCGATGGCCTGCGTGAGGTCGCGGGCCCGGCTGCGGTCGGAGCCGAAGCGGAGTTCCTGATGACCGTGGTCTGGGACGAAGAGCAGAACGATCGGGTCCTGCGAGGGGCCAAAGGCGCCATCGCGGCGATGAAGCCGGGCGGGGTGGTGATCGTCATGAGCACCGTTTCACCCGCTTACTGCAAGGAACTCGCGGCAGAGGCAGCCGCGTCCGACGTCACCGTGCTCGACTGCCCCATTAGCGGCATGGTCCGAGGTGCCATCGACGGGACCCTCACCCTCATGATCGGCGGGGCGACAGAAGACGTCGAACGCTGCCGGGCCGTGCTCGAACCCATGGGCACGGTTTCTCACTGTGGCCCGGTCGGGACCGGCCAAGTCATGAAGCTCGGCAACAACGCTATGGTGATCGGGACCTTCGGGCTCATCATGGAAGTGCGGAAGATGGTCGCCGCCCAAGGCATGGACCTCGACACTTTCATGGAATACCTCAACCGGTCGACAGGTCGGAGCTTCGTGTCCGAGAGCATGCCGCTGCCACCGGAACGCATCATGCTGACCGGCATGCCGGTCAAGGACATGCGTCGCTGTGTGGCAGCAGCAGACGAAGTTGGCGCAGGCATGCCAATGGTCGTGACATTGCTTGAGGCCGGAGCGGACGACAACGAGGGTCCAAGATCATGACACCGCACAGCGCGAGCGGACATTGAGGGAGTCGAGAATGAAGTGCGTGCCCCTACAATGACGGCTTGAGAAATCGCCAGAAGTGAGCCAAGGATGAAGGATTTCAGCGGCAAGATCGCGGTGGTCACCGGTGGCGGCACGGGCATGGGCCGAGCCTTGGTGCGGCAACTGGTGGCCGAAGGCTGTCACGTGGCGACTTGCGACATCATCGAGGAAAACCTCGCCGAGACGCTCAAGTTGGCCCGCGCCGATGCCGCACAGGGCGTACGCATCACCGGTTGGCGCTGTGACGTGGCTTCGGAAGAGGACGTCATCGCCTTCCGCGACCATGTCGCCGAGGCCCTCGAAACCGACCACATCAACCTCCTGTTCAACAACGCCGGCATCGGTGGCGGCGGCAGCTTTGTCGAGGGCGACCGCGAAGAGTGGGAGCGCACGTTCAACATCTGCTGGTTCGGCGTCTACTACACCGCCCGTGCCTTCCGCGAAATGCTCCTCGCGAGTGCCGGCTCCCCAAGTGGGGAGGGCCACATCGTGAACACCAGCAGCGTCAACGGCTTCCGCGCGTCCTTGGGCGGCAACATCCCGCACACGGCCTACAGCGCCGCGAAATTCGCCGTCAAGGGCTTCTCCGAGGCGCTGATCAACGACTTTCGCTTCAATGCGCCGCACCTCAAGGTCTCGGTGGTCATGCCGGGCCATGTGGGCACGGAGATCGGCATCAACACCGGCCGCATCCTCGGCCATCGCGAGCCCAAGGACTGGACGGCGGAGGACATTGCCGAGGCGCGCAAGTTTCGAGCCGTTGTGGGTGGCCCCGGCGAAGACCTGGCGGGCCTCGACGACGACGCCTTCCGCGCCGCGATGCAAAGCCGCCGAGAGCGCTACCGAGAAGCGCCGGTCTCCCCAGCCCAAGCCGCCGAGATCATCCTCCAGGGCGTCAAGGACGAGAACTGGCGCATCCTCGTGGGCGAGGACGCCGTGGCCTTGGACGAGGCCGTGCGGGAATCACCCCTCGAAGCCTACGATCTCGACTTCAGCGCTCGCGTTTGGGCCAGCATCGGGCGCTGACTCGAGAACGGTTGGGTGATCAGGCAGGTTTCCGAGGCGAGGGGGCTGGTGTTCACCGTTGAGACTTTCGTAGTGCTTTGACATCGATGAGGTCTTGGGGCCGGCCCGCTGCCAGCTTCGCGCTGATCAAATCCTCGTGGGAGATGAAGGGGACTTGGAGGCCATCGAAGTCCACTTCGAGACGCCGCTTCCAAGCGGCCCGGAACTCCACACCGGGAATGCCCATGAGGATGTCCACGCGACTTGGTGGCACGCCCATCTGATAGAACCAGCCTTCCTCCTTGAAGTCGTCAGCCGTCAGCCCGGCAAGCGGTGCCCCGAAGTCCTGCAGGGCACTGTAAACCGCGTCGGCGTTGGCAGTTTGGGTGCCGATCCAAAGGTCCAAGTCATTGGTGAATCGTGGTTCCGCGTGCTGGACGACGGCGTATCCTCCGATCACCAAGTACTCAACGCACTTGGCGTTGAAAAGACTCAACAGATCGCTGAAGTTCGAGTTGACGAACATCGATGCCCTTGACCTTTGCGGCGTGGACGACCAAATCCCAAGTGGCATCGAACCGCGCCTTTGGCGGCTGCGATTGCCAGAAGTGAAGGTCGAACGAGCGATCCAGTTCTTCCAGCTTGCCGTGGTTTTCGACGATGTGCCGGCGCATTTGCGGAGCATAGCATTCCGCGACGGCCCGGAAGGCTTGTGGGCAAAGCCCGTGGGCGAGACGCCTGCCCCCGTAGCGGCGACCCTTATGGTCGCCCCGTGTCGATTCAAACGAAGCGTTTCGATGCCCGAGCACAGGCGAGGACAAGCCTCGCCCCTACTAGAAAGCGCGCCTTGCCTGTCGTTGCACAACGGAGTCACTCGCGTAGCGGGTGAAACCAGTTGAGTCCTGGGAACCTGGCGAAATCGGTGTCGGCAGTGGCCAACCGGCAGCCATGCTCAATGGCCAACGCGGCGATGTGGGCGTCAGTCACGAGGTTCGCAGGGGCGTTTCCGTCCACCAACAGTGTGCGGAAGACCTCCCAGTGTCGTTCGGTGGCCCGAACGATCCGGGTATTTGGTTGATCCATCCAGCTGTCAACGCGGGCCACCGCTTCGGAAATCGACAGTGGCGTTTCGAATACGCGCCGGTTCGTGCCAATGCGAACATAGGCGGCAAGCACGGGCCAGCAGAGGCACATTGGGTCTGTCCCCGAAAGAGCATCGTCCCACCAGAGACGGGCTTTTTCGTTGTCAGGATGCAACGCATCCTCCGCATAGAGGAGGATGTTCGCGTCAACGAGGATCAACGTGCGCTCTCGCCCTCGACCTGAGCAATCAACTCCTGGATGTTGTCGAGGTCGTGACCTGGTCGCAGGCCCATGGCACGCGGTGTCGTCACGTATGGCCGCTGGCGGACGCCTTTCTTGAGGCCGTTCAGTCCCTCGCGCAGGGCTTCGTTCACCACAGTCTTAAACGGCTTGCGCGTCTCTGCCGCAAGCAGGCGTGCCGACTCCAGCACGTCATCATCGAGCGTCAACGTCGTTCTCATGGCAGCATCATGGCATCATTTGAAACGATGTCAAGACATCAATCGCTGCCGGTGGCGGGAGCGGATGCGGGCGAGTAGCGCCTGTGCGGGTTCGTCGTCCGGGTCTTGGGGCACTAGCATGCGCGCCTGTCGGCGTGTGAGGGCAGACGCCCTCGCCCAAGACCCCATTGCGTCCGAGGGTGGTTCGCTTGCGGGGTCGGCTAGGCTTACAATCGTTGCCGCTTTGACGCGCTTGAGGCTAGGGCCATGCTCACCGATGCAGACATCAGCCATTATCGCGAGCGGGGCTACCTCGTCGTGCCCGGTGTACTCGAACCCGAAACGCTTGCACGCTTGCGGGAAGTGACGGACGAGATCGTCGCCTCCGCTGCTGAGGTCGAGGATCACACGGACATTCTGGACCTCGAGGCCTCGCACACGCGAGAAACCCCCCGCGTGCGGCGCATCAAGCGGCCGCACACGGCGCATCCGTTCTATCGCGAGTTGGCCGCGCATGCCGGGGTGATGGCGGCGCTCGAACCGTTGATCGGCGCCAACATCCGCTTGCGCCCCGCCGGCAAGATCAACATGAAATCCGCCGAGTTCGGTGCCCCGGTGGAATGGCATCAGGATTGGGCGTTCTATCCGCACACCAATCAGGACGTGCTGGCGGTGGGCATCCTGCTCGACGACATGGATGCGGACAACGGCCCGGTGAATTTCTTGCCGGGGTCGCATCTCGGTCCGGTGTATGACCACCACAGCTATGTGGAGGACGAGCGCTTGGGCGCGTTCTGCGGCGCCATCGACATCGAGAAGGAAGGGCTCGACATCTCGGGCGCTGAGGAGGTGTATGCGACGGCTGGCTCCATCACCGTCCATCACGCCCGGCTTGTGCACGGCTCTTCCATGAACCGCTCGAACCGCCAGCGCCGCATCCTGTTCTACGAGTACACCGCCGCCGACGCCTGGCCGCTCGCCGGAATCGAAGCCCTAGGCGGCGATCTCGCCGACTTCAACGACCGCGTGGTTCACGGCGTCCCCACACTGCGCCCCCGGCTTGAAGATGTGCCGGTGAAGATGCCCATGCCGATTGCCAAGCACCAAGGCTCCATCTACGAGAACCAGCGCACGCTCTCGAAGCGCTTCTTCGGCGAGCATCATGGGCGAGCGGGGAAGGCTAACGGGTCGGCTACTGGTTGACGAAGGG
>VXPR01000452.1 GCA_009839405.1 Gammaproteobacteria bacterium | reverse complement strand
TCTCGCCACAGGACGACATCGAGATCATCGACACCGAGCTTGCGCTGGCCGACCTCGCCACCGCTGACCGCGTTCACGACCGAATCCGTCGCATCGCCAATGTCGGCGACAAGGAGGCACGTGCCACGGTGGCAATCCTCGACCGGGTTCGCGCTGGGCTGGACGCCGGCCGGCCCGTGCGCGCCCTCGACCTCGCGCCACACGAGCAGGCCGCCGTCTCTGAATGCCACTTCCTAACGGCCAAGCCGGTGATGTACATCGCCAACGTGGCCGAGGATGGCTTCGAGGGCAATCCCATGCTCGACGAAGTGCGCGCCATCGCCGCCCGGGAAGGTGCCGCGGTGGCCCCGGTCTGCAACAAGATCGAGGCGGAGATTGCCGAGCTCGATGCCGGCGACATCCAGGAGTTCCTCGATGACCTGGGCCTCAACGAACCGGGCCTCAACCGCGTCATTCGCACCGGCTACGACCTGCTTGGCCTCATGAGCTTCTTCACCGCCGGCCCCAAGGAGGCCCGCGCCTGGACCATCGCCAGGGGCACCACCGCCCCCGGCGCGGCCGGCGTCATCCACACCGACTTCGAACGCGGCTTCATCCGCGCAGAGATCGTCGCCTTCGACGACTACATCGCCTTCGACGGCGAAGGCGGTGCCCGCGATGCCGGGCGCTGGCGCCTCGAAGGCAAGGACTATGAGATGCAGGACGGAGACGTGGCGCACTTCCGCTTCAACGTATAGCGGAGGAGCGTGGCCTTCCTTTGCCGGTGGTGACTCTTGAAGGGAGACCGCTGGTTACTTGCTCGGGTCTGGGCGGTTGCGCCAGCGGTCCAGGAACTCTTCGCTGGTGTTTACCCAAGGGTAGGGCTCGTCAGGTTCCGGCAGGTCCAGCGGCTCGCAAAGGCCCGCCCAGCCGTCGCTGGCCCGAAACTCGATCAAGCGATCGGCCGGCACTTCCGCTCGCACTCGCGCGACGTTGGCTTCGTACACGGTGATCGCGTGGTCTTGTTCCATCAGGCGGCCGTCAAAGGTGCCCTCGCGGATGATCGCGTTTGCCATCTTCAGCCGCGTGCGCAGCCTCTGATCCGGCGACTGACGGGCATGCTCCATGCTCTGGAAGATGGTGCTGCTCGCGCTCTTGAACCAGCTTTCCGAGTCTCGGAGCGACAGCACCACCTTGGCGGCGGGATAGCGTTCCATCAAGCGGGGCCAAAATGCGGCTGCGGGCCAGTCGACGGCGGCGCGGTAGCCGGCGAAGAGCGTGTCCCACACATCCTCGCCGCGCCAGGCGCGCAGCCAAAGCTCGGCGTGCTCCGGATGCGTCGCCACTTCCGCCATGTGGTAGCACCCGTCGAAGCCAAGCCGTTCGAGCGCCTGCTTGAGCGACAGCGTGCCGGTGCGTCCGAAGCCGGCGCCGATGACGGCAAGCCCGTCAGTCACGGCGGCAGCTCCGTCTCGCCCCTGCGCCCACCCCGTCCTTACAGGTCGTAGCCCCGCTCGTTGTGCATCACGAGGTCGAGACCTTCCGTCTCCTGTTCCTCCGTGACCCGGTTGCCGACGACGACATCAACCACCTTGAGGATGATGAACGTGACGAGCGCCGTGTAGCCTAGAACCGCGAAGCCGCCGATGGCCTGCACGCCGAGCTGGCTGCCGATGCTGATGTCCTGCTGACCGCTGAAGATGCCTAGTGCCTGCGAGGCGAAGACGCCCGTCAGGATCGTTCCGAGCAGCCCGCCGACGCCATGCACCGGAAACACGTCCAGCGAGTCGTCGATGCGCAACGTGCGCTTCATGAAATTGGTCGCGAGGAAGCAAACCACGCCAGCGGCGATGCCGATGACGAGCGCGCCGGCCGGGCCGACAAAGCCAGATGCTGGCGTGATGGTGCCAAGCCCCGCCACCATGCCGGTGACGGCGCCGAGGGCACTCGGCTTGCCGTAGCGAATCCACTCCGCAACCATCCAGGTGAAGGCGCCGGCCGCCGCCGAAATGTGCGTCACCGTGATGGCCATGGCGGCGTCGCCGTTGGCGGCGAGGGCGCTGCCGCCGTTGAAGCCGAACCAGCCGACCCAAAGCATGCCGGCACCGGCCACGGTGAGCGTCATGTTGTGGGGCGGCATCATCTGGTCGGGAAAGCCGCGCCGCGTGCCGAGCACCAACGCCGCCACCACCGCCGCAGTTCCTGCGGTGATGTGCACCACCGTGCCGCCGGCGAAGTCCAAGAGGCCCATCTCGCCCAGCCAGCCGCCGCCCCAAACCCAGTGGCAAACCGGCGCATACACGAGCAGCAGCCAGAGCGTCGTGAAGATCAGCACCGACGAGAAGCGCATCCGTTCGGCGAAGCCGCCCACCACCAGCGCCGGGGTGATGATGGCGAAGGTGAGCTGGAAGGTGGCGAAGGCCGATTCGGGGATCGTGCCACTCATGGCATCTTCGCCCACGCCGCCGAAGAACGCCTTCGACAGCCCCCCGATGAACCAATTGCCGTCGGCGAAGGCCAGGCTGTAGCCGACGATCAGCCAGAGAATGGTGACCAGGCAAGTGATGCTGAAGCACTGCATCAATACGCTCAGCACATTGCGGGAGCGAACGAGGCCGGCATAGAAGAGCGACAGGCCCGGAATCGTCATGAACAGCACGAGGGCGGTGGAACTTAAGATCCAGGCCGTGTCGCCCGTATCCAGCCCCTCCGCCACGGCGGGGGCGCCCAGCAGCAGCGCAAACACCCCCATTGCCAGCGCCAGTCCCGTTCGGGACCGTTCCCCGCCCAAAGAGCCGCCTCGATTCCCTTCCATGGTCCCCCCGTGCGAGCGCCGTCGCCTGCATGCCCTAGCGAAGCGCCGGACACTACCGCATTGCGTGCGGCACCGCCACCGGTGACGGTGGGAGGGAGCCGCTGCACGGTGTTTTGGCGCGGCCCGGCAGGAGGAAGACCGTCCGGCATTGCTGGACAGGCAAACACCCTCGAACACCCTCGCCCCACTGCTGGACAGGCAAACGCCCTCGCCCCACGGCAGTTGCACCCGGACCGGCAGTTGCACCAGGACAGGCAAACGCCGGCAGTTGGACACGTCCGGCATTGCTGGACAGGCAAACGCCCTCGGGACAGGACAGGACAGGCAAACGCCCTCGGGACAGGCACGCCGGCACTGGACAGGCGAACGCTGGACGCCGGGCGAACGCTGGACGCCGGGCACCGCTGACAGGCGAACGAACACCGACGCCCAAGTGCCGACCCGGCACCTCGTTTCGTGCAGTGGTTCCCTAAGGAAGTCGTTGCCCCTAGGATGGACGCCTTGAGGCACTTCGGAGAGACGATCATGCGATTGCTCGCCCTGAGCCTGGTGGTGGTTGCCGGCACCGTCGGCGCAACGCCACCAATCGAGCACTTCACCGGACACGCGAGGTACGAGCAGGCGCGCATTTCGCCCACGGCCAAGTACCTCGCCGTCACCACGCGGCAAGACGATTACGAGTATCTCGTGGTGATTGCGCTCGCGGACCGAGAGGTGGTGTATCGCACCCACTTCGGCAAGGGCTGGAATGTGCAGAACTTCCACTGGGCCACCGCCGAGCGCATTCTCGTGCAGCCGGCGCGGCGGATCGTCGGGCGCACGGATTTCAGCTTCCCCACCGGGGAACTCTATGCCCTCAACGCCGACGGCACCGACGCCAGCGTGCTGTTCGGAATCAACGCCGGGTTCGGCAAGCTGTCGGCGCGTGCCGGGCGCAACGAGGCGCGGCTGGAGGCGGCGGAAATCCTGCACCTTCTGCCGGACGAGCCGGAGCACGTGCTCATCGGCACCATCCCGTTCGGCGTCAACAAGGTGGGCCGCGCCCGGCGCATCAACATCCACACCGGGCAAACCGAGCCGGTGGTCGTCGGCCGCTATTCCACTTCCCGCTTCCTCACGGACCGCGACGGCGTGGTGCGCTTCGAGTACGGCTCCAATGTGGAGAACGTCACCGAGGTGTACTACCTGCCGGATATGGGCGAGCCGACTCTGGTTTCCCGTGGCCGCGTCAACGAAGGCGTGACGATGCCCCTCGCCGACGCCGGCGACGGCTGGTATGCCGTCGACAACACCGAAACATCCACCACCGAGCTCGTCCACTGGCAGCCGACGCGGGACGTCAAGCAGGTGCTGTTCCACAACGACGCCGTCGACGTCGGCGAGGGACTGTTCGACCCCGACGGGCAGCTCATCGCCGCGCGCGTTACCGAGCACTACCCCGACTACCACTACGTGCAGCCGGACGCCTCCTTCGCCAAGACCCACCGTCGCATCCGCGCCGCCTTCCCCACCGAAGACGTCGCCTTCACCAGCATCACCACCGACGGCGCCAAGGGCGTGGCGGTCGTGTACGGCGACCGATTCCCCAGCACCTTCTATCTGGTGGACTTCCGCACCGACGAAATCGAGGAACTCTTCCAGTCGCGGCCCTGGCTCAAGCGGGAGGACTTAAGCCCGATGGAGTCGGTGCAACTCAAGGCCCGCGACGGCACCGTCGTGCATGGCTACTTGACGACGCCCAAGGGCTGGAGCGAAGGCGACCGCCTGCCCCTCATCGTTCTCGTGCACGGCGGCCCGCACGGCATTCGCGACCATTGGGGCTTCGACTCGGAGGCGCAGCTCTTCGCGTCCCGAGGCTTCGCCGTCCTGCAAGTGAACTTCCGCGGCTCGGGAGGCTATGGCAAGGACTTTCTCTACGCCGGCTTCGGCCGCTGGGGCCGCGAGATGCAGGACGACGTCACCGATGCCACCCGCTGGGCCGTGGCGGCCGGCTTTGCGGACCCTGAGCGCCTGTGCATCTACGGCGGCAGCTACGGCGGCTATGCGGCCCTTACCGGCGCCTTTCGCGAGCCGGACCTGTACCGCTGCGCCGTCGGCTACGTTGGCGTCTATGACCTCGAGATGATGTACCGCAAGGGCGACATCCCGGATCGCCGCGCCGGCGTCAACTACCTGAAGGAGGCCATCGGCGAGGACCGCGAGGAACTGCGCGCCCGCTCCCCGGTTCACAACGCCGAGCGCATCCGCGCGGCGGTGATGCTGGTACACGGCGCCCTGGACCAGCGCGTCCCAATCGCCCACGCCACGAGCCTGCGCCGGGCACTGAAGGCGGCCGGCAACCCGGTGGACGTCTGGCACATCGAACGCAAGGAAGGCCACGGCTTCGGCAATCCCGACAACCGCAAGGAGATGTACGAACGGATGCTTGCCTTCTTCGACGACCACATCGGCCGTGGACGGGAGGTGGCGGCAAGCGGCGCGGGCGGCTAGGAGGCTGCGGCCCCGAAGCGCGGCAGGGTCCATGCCGAAGCTGAGGGCCAAGTCGGGGGCGCTCGCCCGCAGTTAGCCCAGCGCAAGGCACACCCGCAGGTAAGAGGGC
>VXPR01000477.1 GCA_009839405.1 Gammaproteobacteria bacterium | reverse complement strand
GGAAAACCGCAACTCAAGCCTCGGACGGCAGCACTTGCAATATGGATACTCCGAAAAGCGAGGCGCTTTTCGACTCCCCCGCAAGGGGGGAGTGACGGGAAAGCCTTAGCCGGCGGCGATGGCTGCCGTCGGGTTCTCGGCTTCTAGCCGGTCCCGCAGTGGTGCTGCCAGTCTCGTGGCCAGTGACCGCAGCAGGGTTTCGGTTTCGTTCCAATCCACACATGCATCGGTGATCGACACCCCGTATTCGAGGCTTGTGGGGTCGCCGAGCTTTTGGTTGCCGGCGGCCAGGTTGCTTTCCAGCATCAGGCCGACGATGGAGCGGTTGCCGACGGTGATCTGTTCTGCCACGGCTTCTGCGACCAGCGGTTGGCGGGTGTGGTCCTTGTTCGAGTTGGCGTGGGAGCAATCGACCATGATGTTGGGGGTGAGGCCGGCATCGGCGAGCGCGCGTTCGCATCCCTGCACCGCCTGGCGGTCGTAGTTCGGGCCGGAACTGCCGCCGCGCAGGACGATATGGCCGCAGGCGTTGCCGCGGGTGTGGACGACGGACACCTGGCCGCGCTGGTTGATGCCGAGGAAGCGATGCGGGCTCGACACCGATTGCAGGGCGTTGACGGCGACGTCGAGCGAGCCGTCGGTGCCGTTCTTGAAGCCGACCGCGCAGGAGAGCCCGGAGGCCATCTCCCGATGCGTTTGCGATTCCGTGGTGCGGGCGCCGATGGCGGACCAGGCGATCAGGTCCTGCAAATACTGCGGCATGATCGGATCGAGCGCTTCGGTGGCGAGGGGCAGGCCGAGGTCGGCGATCTGCAGCAGCAGTTGCCGCGCCACGCGAATGCCGCGCTCGACGTGGAAGGTGTCGTCGAGATTCGGATCGTTGATGAGCCCCTTCCAGCCGGTGGTGGTGCGGGGCTTCTCGAAGTAGGTGCGCATCACGAGCAGGAGCGAATCCTCGGTCTCGCGGGCAAGACCGGCGAGCCTTGCGGCGTAGTCGAGCGCGGCGTCGGGATCGTGGATCGAGCATGGGCCGACGACGACTAGCAGGCGGTGGTCGCGCCGTTCGAGGATAGCGCGGATGCCCTCCCGCGCCGTCGCCACGCCGTGCAGCACGGCTTCGCTGGCCGGCAGCTCCGTCTTCACCTCATGCGGTGTCGGCAAGAGTTCCTGTGCCAGCACGTTCAGGTTCTCCGTTCGTTCGGCTTGGTCGGACATGTCGGTTTGCTCCCCATCTTGGTTGTCTCGTGCCTCGGTCTCGCTCCCAAAAAAAGAAACCCCGATGGCGTCGCCAATCGGGGTTCTTCGACGGGCGACACCTGCGCCCTCGATTTCGAGTGCGCGTCAGCTCGTGAAAAACCAATACCCGCCCGCGGCGCGCCTTGGGCTCGGTTGGAAAGTCGTTCGGGGTTTCATGGGGCGGCGATTGTCCCTATGTGCGGATTGATGTCAACCGTTTTTTTCGTTCTCCCCCGTTTGAGTCTGTTGGCGTATTCAAGACGGGCGGGGACAAGCCCGCCCCTACGAGGCCCGTCAGGAGGCGAAGAAGGCCAGTTCCTCCACCTCGACCTGGCTGCGGGTGGTGAGTTTTACCGGCGTCGATGCCTTTTCGATCAGGCCAATGTCGGACAGCCACTCGCAGGCGATGAGGATGTGTTCCACGTCGTGGTTGCGGGCGAAGTGGTGGGATATCTCCGTGGTGGAGCGGGGCTCGCCGCCCGAGCCTTCCAGATACTCGAGGAGTGGGGCGAAAATCTGCCGGGCGCGGGGTTCGAGCCAGGCGTCGATGGCGTCGAGCGCGACGCCATTGGCCGGGGCCGTGGCCGGCCCTTCAAGCAGGTCGAGATAGATCGCGCGATAGAGCGCAGGGTTCAGGCGCACGGCATCGGCGAGCGCTTCGCGGCTGACGATCTCCCCGGCAAGGCCCACCTCCGCCTCTGCCAGCGCCCGTGCCGTCAGCAGAATCCAAAGCGCCGTGTACGCAGCATCGTCCTTCACCTCGTGCCACTTGCGCGCCTTGTAGTGGGTGGTGAGCGCGTGCAGGACGCTGTTCATCACCTGAATCTGGGTGTCGCGGGCACCGATGTCCTGAAGCTGGGTGAAGAGGCGGTCGATGGACGGGTCGCGGCTGAAGAGCAGGCGCCCCTTGGCATACATCGAATGGCCGAACATGTTGCGGGTGGATGCCTCCAGGCGGCGGCGGAACTCCGCCCGCGGCTCGACGGAGGTGTGGATGTTGATGTCGTCCATCGTCAGCGCCACGCCGTGAACGCCGGTCTTCTGATCGTCGGTGCAGACCAGCACGAGGTCGATGTCGGACTTGTCCCACACCTCGTCGTGGGAAAGGCTGCCACAGAGAATGCCGGCGAGGATGTGGCGATCCTCCTGCACCTCCTCCATGAGGTCGGCAAGCGCCTGCTCGAACCGTTCGCGTGTGGTTGACGGCATGAGCCTCTCCCAAGGCATGGCAAAGCTCGCGGCGAAGTGTAGCCACCGAACGGCGGCAATGAGAAGACTGGCCGAGCGCGGACGACCACAAGGGTCGCCCCGACGGGAGAGGGCGAGGGACGAGGGCCTCGTAGGGGCGGGGCTTGTCCCTGCCTGTGTTGACCCGTCGACAGACTCGTGAGACATCCGCCACGTTGCCTGTGGGACGAATTGGGTGTGTGGCGGGAGGGGTTGCCAACGTTGCCTGTGGGACGAATTGGGTGTGTGGCGGGAGGGGTTGAGACGTGGCGGGAGGGGTTGAGACGTGCCCTACGAACCCGTCGATGTGTAATGCCGCACGCCCGTGCGCCACGCCAGCAATGACGCGCCGAAGAAGGCGAATCCGGCGAATGGCGCGGCGAATTGCATCCAGGCGGTGCTGCCGAGGGGGTCGGCGACGCCCATGACGCCGACGAGCGGGAAGTACGTGACGCAGCCCAAGGGCACCACGAAGGTGAAGAAGCGGCGGAAATCGCGGGCGTAGATCGCCAGTGGGTATTGCGCCGTTTCCACGCCGCCGTATGTCAGGAGGTTGAAGATGTGCAGCGTTTCGGTGGTCCAGAAGGCGAGGGTCGCCTGCAGGATGATGAGGCCGTAGAAAAAGAGGAACGTTCCGGCCAGCGACAGCGCGAGCAGGAGCACTCGGGCGGCGTTCCAGTCGATGTCGAGTGACCACAGCGCCCATACGAGCACCACCAGGCCCGGAAGCAGGCGACCGACCCGAAACAGCGTGAACTCGTGCCCCGCCACCTGCGGCACCAAAGGCCGTGGCCGAAGCAGGACGCGGTCGAAGTTGCCGGTCTTGATGAACTGGTCGCCAAAGAGGTCGAAGCCGCGGGCGAGGGCGTCGGTGAAGGCGAACGCGACGCTGACGGTGCCGTAGAGCAGGGCGACCTGCGGCAGCGACCACACGGCAAGGCTGCCGAAACGGTCGAACAGCGCCCAGATGGCGAACGGCTCCAGCGAATGGGTGAGCAACTGGCCGAGGGACATGACCAGGAAGGTGCCGCGATACTGCATCTGCCCGCGCACGCTGACGCCGATCAGCCGCAGGTACAGGCCCACTGTGCCTGGCTTGCGCTGGCGCCGGTCGTCCACGAGCGCGGTTTCGCGAGGCGCGGTTCCGGACGGCGCCCTATCCACCTTGAATCACCAGCCGACCACGGCCCCGGCTCAGCACCGCATAGCCGATGCCGACGAACATCGCCGTCCAGCCGAACTGCAAGGCGATCTCAGTAGGCGCCGCCGACGCCGCAATGTCGCCGCTGTAGATGCGAAACGGCGTGTCGCCGAGGCCGCGAAACGGCTGCCAGTACAGCGCGGGCTGAAGCCAGGCAGGCAAGAGCGGCAACGGCACCGCCAATCCCGAAAAGAGCGAGATGAGGCCGTACATGCACGCCTGCAAGCCGCGGCCGGAGACGAGCCAGAACAGGGTCGTCTGGAACAGCATCGTCACGGCGGTCGCGAGGGCTGCCATGCCGAACAGCGAGACGGCGAAGGCAATGCCGCTCGCGAGGCTCGGCGGCGGCTTCAGCGCCCATGCCTCGAGCCCGACCCACGGCAGCACCCACAGCGCCACGAACAGGAGCGGCAGCATGCGGATGGTGGTGTCCGCTACCCGGTGTGCAAATGTCCTTGCGTACCAGAAGGCATAGAGATTCACCGGGCGGAGCAGCTCCCAGGCGACGTTTCCTTCGAGGAACTTGCGCTGGATGTCGGGGTCGAGGGAGTAGGGCAGAAGGCCAAAGAACGCCTGCCCCAGCCAGATGTAGGCCACCACGGCGGCGAAGGCCATGGGGGGCTCGGTGCTCGCCGAGGCAAAGAACGCCGCCAGCACCATCAGCCGGATGCCGCCCCAGAAGAGCTGCACGACCGAGTTGGCGAGCGCCGCCGAGCGGTATTGCAGAACCTCGCGGTAGCGCGCGCCGAGCACGGCGAAGTACGGGCGCAGCATGGGTCAGGCGCTGGCTGAATGGTAGAGGTCGCGGACGATCTCCTCGATGGGAGGGTGCTCGACGATCAGGTCGCGGATGCGGTAGCGGGCGGAGAGTTCGGCCACGAACGCCGGCGCGTTTTCCGCCACCCGGAACTCGGCCCGATTGCCGTTGCCTTCGGCGAGGGCCCGGTGCTCTGCCGAGAGCGTTTCACCTTCTTCGAACTCGACGACGACGCGCCTCTCCCGGTAGCGGGGCGAGCGCAGTGAATCCATCGGCCCGTCGAGCAGCAGCATGCCGTCGTTGATGACCATCAACCGTTCGCACAGCGCCTCGATGTCGCCCATGTCGTGGCTGGTGAGCAGCACCGTGATGCCGCTTTCGCGGTTCTGCCGGCGGATGAACTCGCGCACGGCGAGTCGCGAAGGGGCGTCCAGGCCGATGGTGGGCTCGTCGAGGAACAGGATGTCGGGCCGGTGCAGGAGCGAAGCCGCCAGATCGCACCGCGCCCGCTGACCAAGGCTGAGCTGCCGCACGGGGGTGTCGAAGAGCGGCTCGAGGTGGAGGAGGTCAGCAAGCTCTTCCAGGACGCGGGCGTGCTGCTTCGGCGGCCTGGCGTAGATGTCCCGCAAGAGGTCGAACGACTCGATGACGGGCAAGTCCCACCAAAGCTGCGAGCGCTGCCCGAAAACGACGCCTATCCGCGCCACATGCCGCGCCCGATCGCGCCAGGGAGACAATCCATTGACCCGGCATTCACCGCCGGACGGCGTGAGGATGCCGGAGAGAATCTTGATGGTGGTGGACTTCCCGGCCCCATTGGGCCCGATATACCCAACGAGCTCCCCCGGCTCGATGTCGAAATCGACCCCATGCAGCGCCTTCACCTCACGATAGCGCCGGTGTGCGAGGGAGCGAACGGCGCCCCAGAACCCGGGCTGCCGCTCCGCCACACGAAACACCTTCTCAAGCTGGCGCACACTGATTTGCGGCACGGCTGGGGGGCCTCGGGGAAGG
>VXPR01000174.1 GCA_009839405.1 Gammaproteobacteria bacterium | reverse complement strand
GCGCTAGCAGCCTGTCGGACTTTGCCGCGTAGCGGCGAAGTGCGAATGGCTGCTAACCCGCCAAAGGGCCATGCGTGGGGCGAAAACGGAACTTGCCTGCCCGGTCGCGCGATGGTGCAATCGCGCCTTGCTGGGCCTCGCCTAGGTACCAGTGACGAACCGAGAAAACGGAGTGCGAGCACGTCGCTGCGACCATCGCGGATATCCCTACCAAGCGCCTAGTTGACGCTGCCGGGGCCTTTTGCGCCTTGGGTTACGCGGCGCTCGCGGTGCTCGCACGTGAGGCTGGCGAGCCGAGCCTTGTCGCGTTCTACGGCATTGTCCTCTGGACCGCGGCCCCTGTGTTCCTGCTCTACCTGCGCGCTGTCCGGCGGGACGAGCCCATTCCGCTCGCGAGGCTGCTCTTGTGGGCAGTGGTCTTTCGCCTTTGCGGCCTCGCCGGCGGGCCGTTCTTCGAGGACGACTTCTATCGCTACCTGTGGGACGGTTACCGCTTTGCGACCACCGGCACGCCCTATGGCGTAGCGCCCGAAGCCTTCTTTCTGGACATGAGTGTTCCGCCGGCACTCAGATCGGTTCTGGATCAGGTCAACAATCCGGACCTCCCCACCATCTACGGTCCCACCACGCAAGTGCTGTTCCTGTTGGGCCATTGGATCGAGGCCAGCAACGTGGCGGTGCTGCAAGCGCTCCTGATTGCGGCGGACCTTGCAGCAATCGCGCTGTTGCTCCGGCTCGCGCCCGCCCGCAACGTCTTGCTCTACGCCTGGTGCCCTCTGGTGGTCAAGGAAGTGGCCTTCACCGCGCATCCGGACGGCCTCGGCGTCTGTCTGCTGCTTGCTGCCGTCGTCCTCGCGAGCAGGCGGCGCGACGGCTGGGCGGCCGCTTGCTTGGGGTTGGCGGTCGGGGCGAAGGTCTTTGCGCTCCTGCTCGTGCCGCTTGTGCTGATCCGCGGCCGGCTCAGGCACTGGTGCATCTTCGCGGCGACCCTCGCGGTGCCCTACGGCCCGTTCCTCGTCGCCGGCGCCACGGACCTCGACACGCTCCTCGTGTTCGCGCGCGAGTGGGAGTTCAACTCGGCGGTGTTCGGCTTGCTCGCAGCCGTGGTGCCACCGACCATTGCCAAGCTCGCTCTGGCAGCCGCGTTTGGCGTCTTCTGGCTTTGGTACTACCGCCAGTATCGCGGCGCGGGTGGCGACGTGCCGCGCGGCGACTGGGTGTACGGCGTGTTTCTCCTCGTGGCACCGGTCATCAATGCTTGGTACCTGCTCTGGCTGCTACCATTCGCCGTGGTGCATCCAAGCCGTTGGGCATGGACCGCATCCGTGGCGGTATTGCTCTCCTACATCACAGGGCTTCACTTGGGCAACTACGAAATGCAGGCATATGCGCAGCCGTGGTGGGTGCGCCCGATGGAGTTCGGCGCCATCTTGATCGCTTTCTTGATCGACTGTGTGCGTCGTCAACGTGCGCGCGGGGCCGCTGGCGCCACCGATGCTTGACGGTCGTTCTGTCGGCGTGGTGATTCCCGCCCGCAACGAACAGGAGAACATCGCCGCGGTTGTGCAGGCGGTGCGTGCTCTCAGAACGCCGGCGGGCGAAGCGGTGGTAGATGACATCGTCGTCTGCGACAACGGCTCCACCGATGCCACGGCGGAACGTGCCCTCGCCGCTGGCGCTCGCGTGGTTGCCGAGCCGACGCCGGGCTACGGGATCGCCTGCCTGACCGCCATTGCGGCGCTTGGCAGCGTGGAGATCGTGCTTTTCGTGGATGGGGATCAGGCGTTCCACCTCGAGCAGTCGATGCAACTCTTGGATGCCATCGTCGCCGGTGCTGACCTCGCCATCGGTTCACGCGCGCTCGGCCGCGCCGAACCGGGCGCCTTGTCACTGCCGCAGATCGTCGGCAACCGGGTCGCGGCTGGCCTGATCGGGCTGATCTGGAAGCAAAGAGTCACGGATCTCGGGCCGTTGCGCGCAATCACCTCCCGCGCGCTCGACGCCCTCGACATGCAGGACAAGGCCTATGGCTGGACTGTGGAGATGCAGGTGAAGGCCGTGCAGCGGCGCATGCACATCGTCGAGGTGCCGGTGGATGCGCGCCGACGCCAGCACGGGAAATCCAAAGTGGGCGGCACGGTTCGAGGTGTTGTTGGTGCCAGCGTTGGCATTTTGGGGATGATCCTGAAGCTATGGCTGCGCCCCAAGTTGGGCGCCGAAGCAAGGAGTTGTGCATGAAGCGGTTTGCCCTTGCGCTTGCGAGCGCATGCATCGCGGTGATGGGTCAGGCCAATCAGTTGCCGGAGTTGATCCCGTTCTGGGACGCGAGCGACGAGGCCAGTGTGGCAACCGTCGATCACAGCGGCTGGCAGGCGCTGCTTGACGCCTACCTTGCGCAGCATCCGTCTGGCGTCAACCGTTTTGACTACGCCGGCCTCAAGGCCGCGCCCGACGACTTCGCTGCGCTCGACGCGTATCTCGACGAGCTCCAGGGTTTGGACCCACGCACCTACTCACGCGTCGAGCAAAAGGCCTACTGGATCAACTTCTACAATGCGCTGACGGTCAAGGTGGTCGTGGACGGCTATCCGGTGGATTCCATCAAGGACATCCACGAGGGCTGGATTCCCTTCACTGGACCTTGGGGCGACGTTCACGCCGAGGTCGAGGGGCAGGAGTTGACCCTCGACAACATCGAACACGGAATCCTGCGCCCCATCTGGAAGGACCCGCGCATTCACTACGCGGTGAACTGCGCCAGCATCGGCTGCCCCAACCTTGCGACCACGGTGTACACGGCAGAGAACTCCGAAGCGCTGCTCGAGGCGGGGGCGCGCGAGTACGTCAACCACCTGCGCGGCGTGGACATCGTGGACGAGGAGTTCATGGTGCTGTCGAGCATCTACGACTGGTGGGTGTTCGATTTCGGCGGCTCCGACGAGGGCGTGCTGGCCCACCTGATCGAATACGCCGACGACGAACTGGCGGCGCAACTGCGGGATTTCACCGGCGCCATCGACTACGAATACGACTGGGACCTCAATCAGCCATAGTTCAAGACGGGCGACCACAAGGGTTCGCCCCTACGAGGCCCGTGCCGAACTCACGGCACGTTTCAACGCGGGTGACGGCGGACGTGCGCGCCTTCGGCGGGAGGGCGTCTCGCTCTCCCAAACGCGCCGGCAGGCGCGTAACCGGGGACGGTCCACGCGTTCAAGACGGGCGGGGACAAGCCCCGCCCCTACGGGAAGGAGCCTTCGGATTTGCCTGTGGCGCGTCCGCGGCGGAGGGCGTGGAACTTGCCAACCCACTCCAGGAGTCCCTCCGGTGCGTGCTTTTTGCGCCAGGCGCTGGCGGCGAACTTGTTGGCTTCGGTGAGGGTCGGATAGACGTGGATGGTGGCCATCAGGCTCTTGAGGCCCTTGCCCCACTTCATGGCGGCGATGAACTCGGCGAGCAGGTCGCCGGCGTGGTGGCCGACGATCGTCGCACCCAAGATGCGGTCCTTGCCCGGTGGCGTCAACACCTTGACGAAGCCGCGGCCCTCTTCGTCGGCGAGCGCCCGGTCCAGCTCCTCTAGCTCGTAGCGCGTGACCTCCACGTCGATGCCTTGCCGCTCGGCCTCCTGCTCGTTCAGCCCTACGCGCCCGATTTCCGGATCGGTGAAGGTCGTCCAGGGGATCAGCGAATAATCCGCCTTGAACTTCCTGAGGGGGCTGAACAGGGGGTTCACGGACGCATACCACGCTTCATGGGACGCGGTGTGGGTGAACTGATAGGGCCCGATCGCGTCACCGCAGGCATAGATCGTTGGCACGCTGGTGCGCAGGTATTCGTCCACTTCGACCTCGCCGCGCTCGTCTAGCGTCACGCCCACATCTTCGAGCCCGAGCCCTTCGGTGTTAGGTTGCCGCCCCGCCGCCACCAGTATGGTGTCGAACGGCACCCGCACCTCACTGCCGTCCTGGGCGCAGATCAAGGCCCGACCGGCTTCGCCCGATTCCACACGCTCGGCCCGATGGCCGGTGAGCACCCGGATGCCTTCGGCGACGAATTGCCGCTGCATCAGGTCGACCACATCCTCGTCTTCGCGCACCAATAAGTGCGGCGCCTGCTGGACGACGGTCACTTCGGCGCCGAATCTGCCGAACGCTTGGGCGAGCTCGCAGCCGATGGGCCCGCCGCCGAGCACAACAAACCTTCGTGGTAGCTCGCGAATCTCCCAAATCGTGTCGGAGGTGTAGTAGCCAGCCTCGGCGAGCCCCGGAATCGGCGGCACGAAAGGCGCGCCGCCGGTGGCGATGACGATGTTGCGGGTGGTGATCTCGCGGCCGTCCACGCGCACGCTGTAGGGGGACGTGATCGTTGCATCCCCCATGATGCAGTTCACGCCAAGGCCCGTGTAGCGCTCCACCGAATCGTGCGGTTCGATCTTCTTGATGATGCGCTGCACGCGCGCCATCACCTCGGCGAAGTCGAACTCCACCTTCGCGCTCTTGAACCCAAACTCCTGTGCCCGCGCTGCATAGGAGAGCATCTTGGCCGAACGAATCAGTGATTTGCTTGGCACGCAGCCGGTGTTCAGGCAGTCGCCGCCCATGCGGTGGCGTTCGATCAAGGTGACCTTGGCCTTCACCGTCGCCGCGATGAGCGCCGCGACCAAGCCGCCGGAACCGGCCCCAATCACCACGAGGTTGTTGTCGAAATGCTTGGGCTTCTTGAAGCCTCGCAAGGCCTTTCGCGCCTTGATGGCATCGAGGATCTTCTTGGCGATGAGCGGTGCAAGGCCCAGCAGCGCGAAGGAAATCCACAGGGTGGGGGAAAGGATGTCGCCGACGGACGCAACCTGCCCGAGCTCGGCCCCCGCGTTCACGTAAACGACCGTGCCGAAGATCATGCCGAGCTGGCTCACCCAATAGAAGCGCCAGGTGGACAGCGGCGTCAGCGCCATGGCGAGATTGATGACGAAGAACGGCACCGCCGGCACGAGGCGCATGGCGAAGAGATAGAAGGCGCCATCCTTCTCGACGCCCCGGTCGATCGCGCCAAGATGCTGGCCGAACTTCGAACGGACGGCATCGCGGAAGAGGTATCTGGCGATGGTGAATGCCAGCGTCGCCCCCAAGGTGCTGGCGAAGGAGACGATGATGACTCCTTGCACCAAGCCAAAGAGGGCACCGGCGACGAGTGTCAGGATGGCGGCGCCGGGCAGCGACGCCCCGGTCACGAGGATGTAGATCGCGAAGAACGCCAGCGCCGTCAGCCACGGGTTCTGGGCTTGGAACGCGGCGATCGCCTCGCGCTGCGCCGAGAAGAACTCCGGCGTGAAAAACCGTTGCAGATCGAACCAGAAGAAGAGCCCAATCAGCCCCGCGAAGGCGATCAGGAGGACAACGCGGCTCGGTCTCACCGAACGACTCGCTCGCTATCGATCATGCCTCGCCCCAGTAGGGAA
>VXPR01000472.1 GCA_009839405.1 Gammaproteobacteria bacterium | reverse complement strand
GTGAGGGTCCGGTAGGTGTCTTCCGAGAAGTCCTCGTGGCCCGGCGTGTCGAGCAGATTCACGACGTGCGAGCCATAGTCAAACTGCATCACCGACGTGGTGACCGAGATGCCCCGCTCCTGCTCCATCTTCATCCAGTCTGAAGCGGCGTGGCGGTTCGACTTGCGCGCCTTGATGGTGCCGGCCATGACGATGGCATTGCCAAGCAGCAACAGCTTCTCCGTCACCGTCGTCTTGCCGGCATCGGGATGCGAGATGATCGCGAAGGTGCGGCGGCGGTCGGTTTCCACGCGAGGACGGTCTATTGCGGATCGGTGGCGGCGGATTATAGCGACGGCAGTTTCGACTCCGCGATCAGCCGCCACAAGGCTTGCTTCGCCTCAGGCGATTCATCGCCGGGATTCACGTAAATGCCGCGTTCGATGGCTCGCGTCGGGAGTTCCTCCTCGCCGAGGCCCCACGTGGCGGCAGCCTTCGTGCCGGACACCACGCGGCGCATGGCTTCGCCTTCCATCTGATGGCCCGCAAAGGCGGCAAAGGCGCGTTCCGGTTGACTGCTTGCGGCGACTCCGGGCTGCGGCCAGTCGAAGCGCAGCGATTGCACCTTCGCGCCACGAAAGCCGTTCATGGCGCGCATCACATCGAGCAGAAACCGCCGCCGGAGCCAAGCGTCCTCGGCGATGGCCGCAAACACATCGCCGAGTCGCAGGCAGCGGATGGTGAAAGCCTCGGTGGCCGGCGCCGAAGTGGCATCCCCTGACGCAGGCGACCGCTGCGAATCCTGCAAGCGTCTTGCAGGCGCAGGCTGGAACTGACCTCGAGCCGGGGCAGGAGTGACGATGGCGGCAGGCATACGCTGCGGCACCCCGGCAGCCGCTTCCGTTCGCTCGCCGGTCGGCCCTTCCCCCTTCGGTTCGGACCGACGCACCCAGACATCGACGCCAAGGCGCCGGAACCAAGCATGTTTCGCACTGCCATGCGCCATCGCGGGGCCAGTGTATCAATCGCAAGTTGCCCGCAAGTTGCTGCGTTCGCCCGTCGCGGGGACACCGTGATAGGGTGCGTGCCCCACCCAGGGTGCGCCCGACATGCAATACAACACCGACGACGTTCGCATCACCGGCATGGAGGAGGTGCGTGCACCCGATGAAGTGATCGAGGAACTGCCGATCACGCCGGATGCATCGGCGATGGTGTTCAACAGCCGCCGAGAGGCCAGCGACATCATCAACGGCCTCGACGACCGCGTACTTGCCATCGTCGGCCCCTGCTCCATCCACGACCCCGACGCGGCGCGCGATTACGCCGGCAAGCTCGCTGAGTTGGCGAAGGGGATCCACGACCACCTCTGCATCGTCATGCGGGTTTACTTCGAGAAGCCCCGCACCACGGTCGGCTGGAAGGGCCTCATCAACGATCCGGGCCTCGACAATTCGTTCGACATCAACACCGGCCTTAAGGCTGCCCGCTCGCTTCTGCTCGACATCGCTGGCTTCGGCATCGGCGCCGGCACCGAGTACCTGGACCTCATCACGCCGCAGTACATCGCCGACCTTGTCTGCTGGGGCGCCATAGGCGCCCGCACCACTGAGAGCCAGGTGCACCGCCAGCTCGCCTCGGGGCTTTCCTGTCCCATCGGCTTCAAGAACACCACCAACGGCGACATCCAAGTGGCGGCCGACGCAGTCAAGTCTGCCCGCCACCCACACATCTTCCTCTCGGTGACCAAGACCGGGCACTCCGCCATCTTCTCCACCGCCGGCAACCCGGATTGCCACATCATCCTGCGCGGCGGCGGCGGCAAGACCAACTTCGACAATCCCTCGGTACACTACGCCAGCCGGATCCTCGGCGAAGGGGGCCTCGGCGAGAGCATGATGGTCGATGCCAGCCACGCCAACAGCAACAAGGACCACCGCCGCCAAGTAGATGTGCTCGCCGAACTCTCACGCCAACTCGCCGGTGGCGAACCCCGCATCATGGGCGTAATGGTCGAGAGCAATCTGGTGGAGGGCAACCAGAAGCTCGGCGGCAAGCTGACCTACGGCCAGAGCGTGACCGACGCCTGCATTGGCTGGGACGACACCGTGCGCAGCCTCGAAGGGCTGGCCGAAGCGGTCGAAGCCAGACGCCAAGCCGCCTAGGCGGCCCCACCTCCTCGCCAGCGCCGCAAGTAGCAAGGACCGTGGAACCGATGGCCTACATCGCGCTGCGCGCGGCCCGTCGCGCCGGCCGCATCATCCTGCCGGCCATGGATCGGGTGGATACGCTCACGATCGAGCACAAAGGCAAGAACGACCTTGTCACCGAGATCGACCGGCAAGCCGAAGACGCCATCGTCGAAACCATCCTCGCGTCCTATCCCGGCCACACCATCGTCGGCGAGGAGCGGGGCACACGAGCGGCCGCCGGCGACGGCGAGGACGCTCGCTACACATGGATCGTCGATCCGCTCGACGGCACCACCAATTTCCTCTACGGCATCCCCCATTTCTGCACCTCGATCGCCGTCAAGCGCGACGGCACGCTGATGCACGGCGTGGTCGTGGATCATGTCCACAACGAGGAGTTCACCGCATCCCGAGGCGACGGCGCGCGCTTGAACGGCCGCCGCCTTCTGCGCGTGTCCGGCCACAGGCAGCTCGACGAGGCGGTGATCGGCACCGGCCTGGTGTCGGAACGAGCACCCGACCGCATCGCAGCCTACGGCCACATGACGGGCGCCCTGAATCGCGAATGCCGCACTCTTCGCCGTCAGGGTGCCGCAGCCTTGGACCTTGCCTGGGTCGCCGCCGGTCGCCTCGACGGCTACTTCGAGTTTGGCCTCAAGACCTGGGACATGGCCGCCGCCGCGGTCATCGTTCGTGAGGCCGGCGGCTTCGTCAGCGATGCCGACGGTGGCGACCGGTTTCTCGAAACCGGGAACGTCGTCGCCGCTAACCCGCGTCTAATTCGCCATCTGCTTCGATCGATCCGCAATGGCACCGAGGCGGCACTCGGGCGCCCTACGGCGCTTACCTCCTAGCGTAAGCTCATCCAACGATGCCAATCACGCCGGAGGGGACCTGGCCATGATCCAAGCAACAACGCGTGGCCGGCACCGGGTGCTTGCCGTGCTGGCGATGGCATGCACCATCGCCCTACCGTCCACCGCGGATCTTGCCGAGGAGTTAGGGGCGCCAGGCCGCAGCGAAGAAGACCGCGCCCGCGACGCGGGGCGCAAGCCCGCCGAGGTGATCGCCTTCCTCGGCATCGAACCGGGCATGACTGTGATGGACCTGGTCGCCTCCGGCGGCTGGTACACAGAGGTGCTGTCCATCGCCGTGGGTGACGGCGGCACCGTCTATGCGCAGAACCCGCCAATGATGCTGGCCTTCCGCGACGGCTACTACGAGAAGGCCATCACCGCTCGCCTCGCCGGCGATCGGCTGCCCAACGTGGTGCGCCTGGACCGCGACCTCGCCGCAACCGGCCTCCCGCCGGGCTCCCTCGACGCCGCCATCACCGCCCTCAACTTCCATGATGTCCACAACGGGATGGGCGAGGAGGCAGCCACGGGATTCCTCGTGGCGGTCAAGGCGCTCTTAAAGCCGGGCGGCGTGCTGGGGCTCATAGACCACTACGGCGAGTCCGGCAACGACAACAACGCCCTGCATCGGCTCGACGCCACCACCGCACTGCCCCTCATGGAGGACGCTGGGTTCGAGGTGGTGGCGTCGGACATCCTCAGAAATCCAGACGACGATTACACCAAGATGGTGTTCGACGAAGCGGTGCGGGGCAAGACCGATCGCTTGCTGCTGCGCCTGACGAAGCCATTGGAAGAGGCCGCCATCGATGATTGATCTATACACGTGGGCCACGCCCAACGGACGCAAGGTGTCCATCGCGTTAGAAGAGATGGGGCTCGACTACCGCGTGCATCCGGTGAACATCGGCAAGGATGAGCAGTTCGCCCCGGACTTCCTCAAGATCAGCCCCAACAACAAGATTCCCGCCATCGTCGACCACCAAACCGGGCGCGCGATGATGGAGTCCGGCGCAATCCTGCTCTATCTCGCCGACCGCACTGGGAGCTTTCAGGGGCCGGACCGCTGGGCGACGCTCGAATGGCTGATGCTGCAGATGGGCGGCGTCGGCCCCATGCTGGGGCAGGCGCACCACTTCTTGCGCTTCAACCCAGGCAAGGCCCCGTACGCCGAGGCCCGCTACGGCACGGAAGCGGCCCGGCTATACGGTGTGCTCGACAGGCGCCTCAAAGACCGCGACTGGCTGGCCGACGAGTACTCTATCGCCGACATGGCGACCTGGCCGTGGATCTCCCGTTACGAGTGGCAGGGCATCGACTGGAACGACTTTCCGAACCTCAAGCGTTGGTATCTCGCCATCGCCGCGAGAGAGGCGGTGCAGCGAGGCTACGACGTACCAGCCCTCGGTCAACCTATCCCTCTTCCCTAGACAAGGCGAGCGGCAAGAAAACGGCCTGCGGCCTCTGTCGCTCGCCTTTGCCGTGATGGAAGGCCCGAGTCAGTCGCTGGCTGCCACCGCCTTGATGACCACCTTCGCTTTGCGCTCGCCGGCGTCTCGGCTCGCCGGCGTACCGTCGAACGGGTGTGGGGTTCGGGGGACGAACCAAGGGCGCCAGTGCGTTACCGGGATGGTCTTGGTGTCGATGGGCACCGCCTTCCCGTCGGCATTCACCCGGGTCGGCGTGGCGTAGCTCCGCTCGATGTCGCTCGCAGCCCACTGCTCGAAGCTCGATTGCATTCGGGAGTCGGCTAGCGCCGAAGCCGATGCCAAGAGCACCACCGTCGCTGCCACCAGGGTGGTGCACCGAACACGCATGTGATCTCGAATCCACATTGCCTGCCTCCTTGCGAACCCGATCCGCTGTCGACAAGCCCAACCTATGCCTCGGCTAGCGTCCCGGCAACAACCGCGTTAGAACGATTGGCACCTAAACCGCGTGCGCTTATGGCGTTTGCTCCTAACCGCCTGCATCGGCAACGCCCTCACCCGCCCGGTCGTGATCGGCCCGCGCAGCCACCGCGTTCAGCCGTTCCGTGTGCTTCCGCCCGTCGAACAGCAAGAGCACGGCAGCAGAGGCCGCTAGCAGAACCGCCATCGCCAAGAACTCCAAGCTGTAGCCCATGTGGACGGCCACCAGCGCGAACAGCGCCGATCCGATGGTGCGGCTAAGGTTCGCAAGCGACATATAGATAGCGAACTGCGTGGCGGCCACCTTGGTCCAGCACAGGGTCATGAAGAGCGCGATGACCGCCACGAACACCACCTGCCCGAGAATCTTGGCGATGAGCCCCAAGGCGATGACGAAGGCTTGGCTATCCCAAAGGGGCGTCAGCAAGGCGAACGCCGCATGGGCGACGGCGGCCAGCACCAATGCGCCCATGAGATAGCGCCGTGCGCCGCGACGGTCGATGAACGGCCCCACCGCCAC
>VXPR01000017.1 GCA_009839405.1 Gammaproteobacteria bacterium | reverse complement strand
CCAACCGCCACGCACCGCACCGGCTGCCGGACGGCCGCAGCGTACCGGGCACCTTTGCCGACCCGGCGGAACTGGTCGAGATCGGCAAGGCGGTGGGCCCGCGGGGTGCCCTCATGCAAGCCGTGGGCGCTGGCTTCGATGTGCTGAAGCAGATCGCCGGCGCGAGCCAAAGTCGCATTCTGTTCAGCTATGGCGCTGGGCCGGAGGCGGATTCGGGCATCGAACGCCGCGATGCGCTCGAGGAGTTGCGCACGGAGGCGGGCGACGTGACCGCCATCACCCACGTTCGCAGTTCCGGTTCCATGTATGGCTTGCAGTCGCGCTTCCCCATCACCGGCGAGGCGTGGAGCAAGCTGCAGGCGATGGACCTCGCCGGCCGGCTCGAGGCCATCGGCAACGCCGACATGGTCGCGAAGCTGGTGGAGGAAGCGAAGGTTGAAGGCGCGATGCGTCTGCCGCCGGACAACCTTTACTATCTCGGCACAGCCGAAACGCCGGACTACACCGCCGGCCCGGAGCAGAACCTGGCGGCGATGGCGGCCGCGGCCGGCGAACACTGGTGCGAGACGTGGCTGCGGGTGTCGCGCGAAAGCAAGGGCCTTGGCCTTTTCAACTACCGCGCCTTCGCCCGCAACATGAACGCCTTGGGTGACCTGATCGAGCACGAGCACGTGTTCCCGGGCCTCGGCGACGCCGGTGCCCACGTATCCCAGATCATGGATGCGGGTTGGTCCACCTTCCTGCTGTCGCACTGGGTGCGCGACGCCGGGCGCTACACGATGGGCGAAGGCATTAGGCGCCTCACCTCCGGCCCCGCCCGCGTCATCGGCATCACCGACCGCGGCACGCTAAAGCCCGGCATGCGCGCCGACGTGAACGTGTTCGACGCCAGCGCAGTGGTCGAGTGCCAGCCGCAACTGGTGCACGACTTCCCCGGCGGCGCCCCACGCTACATCCAGCGCTCGAAGGGCTACCACACCACCATCGTCAACGGCGAGGTGAACGTGGTTGACGGCGAGCACACGGGCACCCGCGCCGGCCAGGTGCTGCGTCACAAGACCTAGGAGCCTGTAGAACCTAGGACGGCCTGGGCTGTGCAAGAAGCGTTGCGGAAGAGCAACGCTTCTTGTGCCCCGGCACCTTGGGCCCTAGCGCGCCGACCACCCTGGGCACCGCCGCCAACCGACGACGACGGTGTCGCCCTGCTTCCTGAAATCCACGTGCCATCCCGGTTCGTAGCCCCACGCCGCTGGTTGCCGGCTGCCAGCCGCTCGATCCGAAGCTGCACACGAGCCTTGGCGCGAACGTCCCTCAAACCCCGCCACTTGGCATACGCCTCGGGTTTCTGGCTAACCGTGCGTTGCCGGTGCGTGGGAGATGGCCCACGTTGTGTAGGACGAAATGTTTGTCTGTCGGTTGACCTCGCGCACGCAGGCGGATCTCTCACATTGACGCGGCACGTCGCCTCAAATGACGCATAGGTACTCGTCTCCGGCGCGGGCGACGGCACTCGGCGAGACGCGGGCGTCGAAGGTGACGAATCGACCTTGCCGCTGGACGGCCATTGCCAACAAGTAGATGTCGGTGACCTGTCGCGGACCGACCAGGTGACGCCAGTCCATGACGCCCACGCTGAGCAGGCTCACATCGTCAGGCCAGAACTCGTGATCTGTGGTTGCCATCGCCTCGGCGAGGCGTTCAGCGATCTGGGCGACCGGCACGGGGTTGGGGTAGGCGGGCTGCGCCATGATCCTCAGGCATCCGTTTTGCGTAATCGGGCAGGTCGCCCAGCCATGCTCGATGCTGCTGCGCAACCAAGCCCGCGCGGGTTCGTGATGCAGGTCTTCTGCATCCAACAGGCGATCAGGACTTGACGTCGAACAGCGCCCGCATCAGTCAGCCCCGCTTTCTTCACGCAACTGATCGATCAACTCGTTGGTCACAAGACCTCCCCGCTTCGGGAACGGGCGGAAGCCGAACTCCACTTTGGGCTCTTCGCCTAACCCAGTTCGCGCGGTCTGGTCGCCTGCGAGCGCTTGGCGAAGCAGGTGCGAGGCCACGGCGCCGATCGACTGGGAGTTGCGTCGGGCGACCTCCCGCACCGCCATCAGGAGATCGTCATCGATGTTCAGTGTATTTCTCACGGTCCCCGTTCAGCGATGCGCCGCGTCGCCCGTCCCTGCGTCCGGGTTCAGCGCTGCCGCGCGCAGCGTTAGCCCCAGCGCGCCGACCACCCTAAGCACCGTATCGAACGTCGGAACGCGCTCCCCTGACAGTGCCTTGTATAGGCTCTCACGTGACAGTCCGGCATCGGACGCCACCTGCGCCATGCCCCGCGCACGGGCGATGTCTCCGAGCGCCTTGGCCACGAAGGTGGCATCGCCCTCCGATTCCTCGATGGAGGCTTCTAGGTAGGCCGCCATCTCCTCGCGCGTGCGAAGGTGCTCGGCCACATCGTAGGGTGCGGTAGCGGTCTTGGTCATGACGTCCTCCTACAGGTTCCCCGCCAGCCACAGGGCCGTTTCGATGTCGTCGCTCTGGGTGCGCTTGTCGCCGCCCGCCAACAGCACGACGACGGTGTCGCCCTGCCTCCTGAAGTACACCCGGTATCCCGGTCCGTAATCGATTCGCAGTTCGGACACTCCTTTACCCACGGGCCCACGTCGCCCGGGTTGCCGGCTGCCAGCCGCTCGATCCGAACCTGCACCCGGGCCCTGGCGCGAACGTCCCTCAAACCGTCCAGCCACTTGGCAAACGCCTCCGTTCTGCGGACTTCGAGCATTCGCGTAAAGTAGCCGTCAGGCTACGCTGCTGTCAATTCGCGCCGCAGAATGCCACTGTGGCTTTCGGGGGCGGACGCTCCTAGGCGAGGGCTGTCTCGAACAGGGCCAAGAGCCGTGTCCAGGCGCGTTCGGCTTGGGCTTCGTGGTACACCGCCGAGTCCGTTGGGCACCAGCCGTGCATGGCGCCGTCGTAGACTTCGATTTCGGCGGCGAGGCCGGCGCTGTCGAAGGCCTCTCGGAGCGCTCCCTTAGCTTCCGGGTCGCGTTCGTCGTCGTTTTCGGCGATGGCGATGAGGAAGCTTGCCTGCATGTTGGGCACGAGCAGGTGGGGGCTGTTTTCCGCCTCCGTCACGAGACCACCGCCGTGGAAGGAGGCGCCGGCGCCGATTCGGCCGGGGATCGCTGCGGCCGTGCGCATGACCATCGGGCCGCCCATGCAGTAGCCGGTCGTGCCGATCTTGCGACTGATGTCCACCGCGGATTGCGCGTCAAGGAACTCGACGAAGGCGCCCGCGTCGGTGACGTTGGTGTCCGGCGTGAGCGAACGGGCGAGCGGAAACACCGTGTTTCGTGTGGCCTCGTCGGCGAAGCTGGCACCGTCCGGCACTACTGGGGAGCGGGCGGTGCGGTAGTAGGGGTTCACGACCAGCACGGCGTAGCCGGAACCCGCGAGGCGGTCGCCCATGGCGCGAAACGCGGGGCGCAGGCCCAGAATGTCCGGCCAAATAAGCACGCCGGCGTGGCTGCCGGATTCCGGATGCACGAAGTAGCAATCCGCCTCGCCATCGGGCGTTTGCACCAGCACGTCGCTGCCGGTCACACCGCTCGCACCCGCACTGCGCGGCAACATCGCCGCGGCTGCCGCGCCTGCCGCTGCGGCGGTGAAGCGGCGTCGGGTGAGCGTTCCTCCTTCCCGATGCAGCGCCTCCTCCGCGTCCCTCAAAGTGTGTTCATCGCACATTCGGTGCTCCTTCAGTTCAAAGTGAGTTCGACCGGCGCAGTCGTTCGACTTGCCGGTCAGTAAAGCCCCGGGATCAGACGGCGCTTCGTTCTGGCACGGTACTCATCCCAGAGGGTGCCGTACTTGGCGGCGCAGCGACGATCGTCGATGCGTTCTCGGACGATGAAGAACACCGTCAGATAGACGAAGTAGATCCAGTTCCAGAAGTTGTCAAAGTGACCGAGCGCCAGAGCCATGCCAAGCGCCAGCAGAATTTCGCCGAAGTAATTCATGTGGCGGGTCACACCCCAGAAGCCGCCGCAGAGGATGGTCTTGTTGTCGTCGGTGATGGTGGTGGGCTCGATCAGGCCGAGGAACACCTTCTCCGGCGAGCGCTTGAAGGTGTACTTCTGGTAGTTCGCCCCTCGCGTGATGATCCACCCGGCGAGGAATACCACGGCGGAACCGCCGAGCCAGAGGGTGTTGTAGGCAGGGTCGATGGCCGGCGCCGGCATGTCCGCGAGGAACCACAGCGCCACCGGATACAGGCATGGGTACACGACGATGCAGCCGACGATCAGCTTGAAGCCGACCCGTTCCTCGATGATGTCGAAGGTGTAGAGCTGCACCCGCTCGAAGCAGAAGTAGTCGACGACGAACCACACCCACATGGCGGCGTGCAGATAGAGGCCGAGGTTGGCGCTCTCGCCAAAGAGGCCCTCGTGATAGGCGGCGCTCGACACCGCGTTGAGGGCGAGATAGCCGCCGCCAAAGATGTAGAGGAACATCTTGACGTCAATCCCGCGCATGAATTCCGCGTTGCGGGCGCGGCCTTCGAGCCACTGCACAAGGGCATTGCGCGCATCGGCCGGTTCCCTGTACACGAGCCACAACGACACCACGATGCTGAATGCGGTCGCCCCGGCGATCGCGTGCCACTTGACTCGCCACAGCCATTCCATCGGCGTGCCGAACTCGAACCACCAGATCAGCAAGGCGACGAGCAAGACCAGCCCGCCGTTGAGCCGATACTGCGCCGGAGCAGTGTTGGGGTGGGAATAGCCGTCGACCCGCAGGGCAGGAAACACGACATGCAGCGCGAGCATGAGAGCGAACAGGATGGCGGGGGTGAGAAACCCGGCCACTGCCTCCATCGTCGTCAGTTCCGCCATGCGGCAAAGGCCCCTAGCAGCAACGTCGGCGACCATAGTCGCCCGCGGTCCCGCGAGCAAGCCGGCGCGATCGAAGCCGTGCTGGCGCGAACTGCTGGCTTTCGCGTTCGCTCGCTGCTACGGCTAGGTCGCTCCCAAGGGCTCTTGCTGGGCGCGCGAGGCGCCCCCCTCGCGCGTCAGCGCTGCCAGCGTTCGATGCGCGGCCACAGGTCTTGCGCCTCGGTTCGGTCGATCAGGGTGTGCAGCTTGCGGTGATCGATGTCTTGCCATGCGAGGGTTTCGAGACGGCAATCGAGGGGCAGGTCATCGTGCAGCGTGGCGAGACGCTTGACGAGGAGCGCTTCCTGCCGGCGCTCCGCTAGCTGCGCCGCCAGTCGCGCGCCGCCGCGCACATCCTGCAACGCCTCCGGGGTGACCGGTGTGGACTCGATGTCGCCGTAGCGCCCCAAGACGGTGGCTGTGGTCTTCGGTCCCCAGCCCGGTACGCCGGGAATGCCTTTGGCTGCCGAGCCGACGAGAGCTAGATAGTCTGGGAACTGAGGTGGCGCGATGCCGAACCGCGAGCGAAAGACGGATTCGTCGGTTACCTCGCCTGTGATCCGGTTCAGCAC
>VXPR01000335.1 GCA_009839405.1 Gammaproteobacteria bacterium | reverse complement strand
TGAATTTGTTTAATAGAGACCGTCCTCATTGCCTCCGCCTAATAACGCCACCCCCCCCCGATACCCCCCCCCCCCCCGGGGGGGGGGGCCGCCCCCGCCACGGCGGCGCGCCAGAGGCTCTTCCCCAGACTCGCAAGGACGCCTTTCGGCGTCGCATAGACGTACTCGAACCGCTGCCACGGCCAGCGACGGCTTGGCGTGGGCTCGGTGTCCTCGGCACTCTCGACGGCGGCGTCAACGCCCTCGGCAGCCACCTTGCGCCAAGGTTTCCAGTTCATGGGCTGCCCTCCGTGCGGCGCTCGAAGACCACTTCCCGAGCGCTGCCGTCGGCGAAGGATGCCTGCAACGTCAGGTTGCGAGCTTGAGGTGCGCCAAAGAGCATCAGGTGCCTGCCGCCAGGGGCCAACGTCACCGTGGCACCCGGTGAAACCTCGACTTCCTGCAAGTGGCGCATCCGCACCATCTCCAGTCCGTCTGCGTCTTGGCTGCGAACCGTCTCGTGCATCTCCACCTTGAGATCGCCGCCTGCCGAGGCGTCGAAACGAACCAGCGTGGCGGCGCTGTGGCCACGGTTCTCCACGTCGCAGTACGCCGCCGTGACGGACGCCCCGGGCAGGGGAGCGCGAAACCAAGCGTCGCGGAAGACCACGCTGTCCGCTTGCGCGGCGAGGGCGGAACCGCACAGCAAGAGCGAGCCAACCATGCTGGCCAGCAGGCGGTCGGACTTTGCCGCGTAGCGGCGAAGTGCGAAGGCTGCTAGCCGTAGTTGCGAACGAACGCGAGCACGAAGGCCAGCAGTTCGCGCTAGCGAACTGCCGACGCGCCCTTCAGGGCGCGCCAGCGGCGCATTCGACGCCATCAGCGTCCGTTCTCCTGGTTCGGCAGGATGGTCACCGTCACCAGCGGCGGCAAGCCGATGTCGATGCCGGCGCGGATGCGGCGCTCGCCAGGCGCGAGGGCGAGTTGCTGATACATCCAGCGCGCATCCGCGTCGCTGCCGGCGCGGATGGAGACTCGGGAGCGCGGCAGGCGGGCGTTGTTGCCGAAGTTCTCGAGCTTGCGTCGCGCCACCGGCGCCCGCGAGCGCACCTCCTCCGCGGTGAGCGCGAGCGTCAGCCGTTCCGCCCGGGACAGGAGATCCACCTGCTGCCGCAACGGGTCGATGCCGGGGTGTTTCGCGTCCACGACGCTGGCACGGTCCAGCATCGTCCGGGCGCTGCTCCAGCGTTCGCTGTCCATGGCGCGCCGGGCGAGCACTATGTAGCGTTCCACGACCCGCTCGAGACCGCGCAGAGCTTGCGGATGGTCCGGGGCCAAGTCGAGTACTTCCCGGTACCAATAGGCGGCGCTATTGGACTCAGGCGTCAGCAGCCGGTCCGCCTCCAACGCCGCTTCCGCGAGCCACAAGGTTTGCGCAACCTGCGTTTGATCGAAGGGAGGCGCGGGTTCGGCCGGAGGTTCCGCTACCACGGCGGGTGGCTCGGGTTCCGGCGCGGGCGCTTGCTGCGCCTTGCAGCCGCCCACGAGCAGAGCCAAGGCGACGAATGCCGTCGCGACGAAGGGCTTGGGATGGATGGACTGCATTGGCGCGGCCGGGGTGAGCGTTCAATCGGTCAACGGAACTTTGTTGCACGATATAGGCTCAAGCTCCTATGGACAATCGGGCCGACACGAAATGCACCGCAGCCGGCAGATCGGAACAGCAGCCGTCGCGCCTCCTCGCGGCGCCTCGGCCGCATGGCTTGTGGCGCGTTCGATGGGGAGCGTGTTCTTGAGTGCCTTGACGCCGAGTCGGAATGTCTGGACGGAATGCTGGCGCCGACGCCGCTTCGAGGCGGCTTGCCGATGGCTTCTGGTGGCCTTGGCGCTCCCGTCCACCACCGCTAGCCTCGCCGCTGAGGCGGGACTAGGCCTTGATCGCGGCCCAGACCCCCTCGCGCCGCAGATCGACTTCCTGCCCGTGGACGAGGCCTACCGCTTCTCCGCCGTGTTGGACCAAGGCCGCATCGTCGTCCGCTGGGAGATCGAGCCCGGCTATTACCTCTATCGCAGCCGCTTCGACTTTCAGCCAGACGCCAGGGCCACGCTTGGCGAGCCGGAAATCCCGCCGGGGAAACCGAAGGTGGACGAGTTTTTCGGCGCGGTGGAGGTGTACTACGACGAAGTGACGGTCGTCGTGCCGGTGACGGGGCAAGCCGACTCGTCGTTCTCCGTCCGTTTTGGCTACCAGGGCTGCGCCGATGCGGGGCTTTGCTATCCGCCGGAAAGTCGGACTGTAACGTTCGACACGGTTGGTCCGGGCGTCGGTCCCATGGTGGATGCCGCCGGCGCGGGGGCTGGCGTCGCCGCTGCTCTCGCGGCCTTGGCGTCGGCGGTTCTTGGAGGCCTGATCCTGAAACACATGCCGTGCGTGTTTCCGGTGTTGGCCATCAAGGCGGTGAGTCTGGTGGAGGCCGAGCCGCAAGGCCGCTGGCGTCACGCCGCCGGGTATGCGGCGGGGGTGGTGGCCACCTTCTTGGTCTTGGGTGGCGTGCTCGCGGTGCTCAGGAGCGCCGGCGAAGCAATCGGCTGGGGATTCCAGTTGCAGTCCACCGGCTTCGTCGTCGCCATGGCGCTCGTCTTCTTCCTGCTTGGGCTCAATCTTCTTGGTGTGCTGGAGGTGCCGGGGTTTGGCGTCGCGATGGAGGGCAGCAACGCCTTTGCCGCCGGCGCAATCGCCGTGGTCGTCGCGACACCCTGCACAGCTCCCTTCATGGGTGCGGCGCTCGGCTATGGGATTGCCCATTCCACGCCCATGCTGCTATTGGTGATGGCGGCGCTTGGCATCGGCCTCGCGCTGCCATATGTGGTGCTGGCCGTGGTGCCGGCGTTGGCGGACCGGCTGCCTCGTCCGGGACCGTGGATGGCGACGCTGAAGCAAGTGCTGGCGTTTCCACTGTTTCTCACCGTGGCTTGGCTGGTGTGGGTGCTGGGCCGACAGGCCGGAGCCGACGCGGTGCTGGCTGCGCTTTGCGCCTGTACGGTCCTCGGCTTCTGCGCATGGCTGGCCTTGGGAAAGCCGGCGTGGTTGCCGTTCGTCTGGGCGGCGGCAGCGCTTGTGCTGGCGCTGACCGTTTGGCTCCTGCCTCGTCCCCACGCGGAGGCTCGGGAGTCCTCGTTCGACATGGCCGCGGTCGAGCAGCGCGTGGCGGCTGGCGAACCGGTGCTGCTCAACTTCACCGCCGCGTGGTGCATCACCTGTCTCGCCAACGAACGCACCACGCTTTCGACTGTGCGCGTGCAGGAGTTCCTCGCTGCCAACGGAATCACCGAGATCAAGGCAGACTGGACCAACGCCGACCCCGCCATCACCGAGGCGCTCGGCCGCTTCGGACGCAGCGGCGTGCCACTGTACGTCTTCTACCCGCCGGGCCGCGAACCCGTGCTACTGCCGCAGGTGCTGAGCCCGAGCATCGTCATTGAAACCATCACCGCTGCGGCTGGGGCCGTCACGCCCGGCTGACGGCTCGTGAGGGGGGCGGCGCGTTCTGGCGTAACATCGCGGGTTCGCAGTTGGCGGAAGCGCCGCACATGGCGAAGCTGTTGGCCTTGCATGGCCCCAACCTCAACCTGCTCGGCACGCGTGAGCCCGAGATATACGGCGCGGACACGCTGGCCGACATCAATGCACGGCTTGCGCGGCTTGCACACGAGGCGGGGCACGAGTTTCGCGCCCTGCAAAGCAACGCGGAACACGAACTGGTGGACGCGGTGCAGCAGGCAGGGCGCGACGGCGTCGCATTCATCGTCATCAATCCCGGCGCGTACACGCACACCAGCGTCGCCTTGCGCGATGCGTTCTTGGCAGTGGGCGTGCCGTTCGTCGAGGTGCATTTGTCTAACGTCCATGCGCGGGAGCCGTTTCGGCGGCAGTCCTATCTTTCCGACATCGCCGTCGGCGTCATCGCCGGGCTTGGCGCGGCGGGATACGAGTTTGCACTGATGGCTGGCATTGCGGCAGAGGCCCGGTCGGGCGAGGAGTGATTCGGTGGACTTAAGGAAAATCAAGAAACTCATCGAGCTGGTCGTAGAGTCGGGCATCACCGAGCTGCAGGTGCGCTCGGGGGAGGAGGAGGTGCGAATCTCGCGCGCGACGCTCCCCGTCAGGGCGCAATCGGTCGTGCCCGTCACCGAGCCGGCGACGACCCCGGTCGAGGCGAGCTCCGCGCAGCGTGGCGAGGTGGTGGCAGCGCCTATGGCCGGCACCTTCTACCGTGCGCCGGCGCCGGGGGAGGTGCCCTTCGTTGCACCGGGCGCCACGGTCGCTGTGGGCGACGTGCTCTGCATCATCGAGAGCATGAAGATGATGAACCACATTGAAGCGGAAGAGGCTGGCGAGGTCGTGGACGTGCTGGCCGCCGACGGTCAGCCCATTGAAACCGGCGCTCCGCTCTTCCGCATCGCGTAAGGCACCGGTTGGAACCCGGAACCCAGCAGTGCGCGCAGCGAACTGCCGACGCTACGGCGCGCTGGCTGCGTCTTCGCTTTGCGGCGGCAGGCGGTGACGCGGAAGCGCTTTGTGAACGCCTCATGCAACTCGGGGCGTTAGCAGCGACCATCACGGGTGACGAAGGCGAGGTTGTCGAGCCGCTGCCGAACGAGACGCCGCTGTGGCTGCGCGCGACGGTGGAGGGGCTGTTCGCGGCGGATGTGGATGTCGCTGCGGTGGCGGCGGCGTGCGGTCAGCAGCCGGTCGATTCCGCGCCGCTTGAGGATCAGGACTGGTCGCACACTTGGCGGCGTGGTTTGTCGCCACGGCGTTTTGGACGCTTGGTGGTGGCGCCTTCGCAGTCTCCGGCGCAACTTGCCGGCTCCATGCCCGACGCGGTTGTCCGACTAGATCCAGGTCTCGCATTCGGCAGCGGCACTCACCCCACGACGGCGTTGTGTCTTGAGTGGCTCGCGAGCGCCGATCTGGTCGCCAAACGGGTGCTCGATGTGGGCAGCGGCTCCGGCATCCTCGGCATTGCAGCTCTCGCCATGGGTGCCGAGTCGGTCGTTGCGGTGGACCATGACCCGCAAGCATTGCTGTCCACCCGGGAGAACGCGGCTGCCAACGGAGTCGAGGGCCGGCTGGCGCTATTCGCCGATCTTGCCGAGGTGGAGGGCCGATTCGAACTGATCGTCGCCAACATCGTCTCCGGCGTGCTGATCGACATGGCACCGGCGCTGGCGGTGCGACTTGCCAGAGACGGTCGGTTGTTGATCTCCGGCATTTTGGCGGGCCAGGTGGGCGATGTGGTGGATGCATACCGTGGCACGGTGGAGTTCGCTGCACCCATGCAGCAGGGCGAGTGGGTGGCGCTGGTGGGGCGCTTGGCGCACCGATGACCACCGGTTCGCTTGCGCTTACGGCTCCAGCTAGGAGGCGGCGCCGTAGGAAACGGCGCTTGCGCCGGAGTTGAGCCCCTCTGCGAGGAGCCCCCCCTTAAGAAAAGCGAGGCGCTTTTCGACTCCCCCGCAAGGGGGGAGTG
>VXPR01000048.1:3348-5514 GCA_009839405.1 Gammaproteobacteria bacterium | reverse complement strand
TTGCGGGGCAGTCCGCGCAGGCTGCGACGGACGGAGTTGAGGCAGCGCAGGTAGGAGCGGGGCAGGCGTTCGTCGTTGAACAGGAACTCGAGCACCAGCGGCGGGTCGACGGGTTCGCGCACGGACGCGTGGTACGCCTGCATCGCATAGAACGAACGAAGCACGCTACGCCACTGGATGTCCTGGAAGGGTTCGAGTTCGTGATGCCCGGCGATGAGGTCCACGGTGCGCACGTCGATGATGCGCGTGGTCATGTCGGCCCGTTCGATGTAATTGCCGAGCCGCAGCAGCTCCCAGTGCGCGTCGTGGAGCATATTCTGGGACAGGAATCCCTCGAGCTGCTGGGCGAGACGGCTGATCTGGGTCAGTGCCTCGCCGCGGCGGCTGCGCGATTGCCCGGGAGTGAGCGCCGAGCGGGCGAACAGGTAGAGCTCGTTGATGTACTCGAAGGTGATTCGCGGCATGTTCTCCCGCACCGTGCGAGCGTTCTCGCGGACGCCGACGATGGAGTTGATGATCGATCCGGGATTGCGTGTGTCCGTGGCGAGAAACCGGCACACGTTGCGTTCGGTGGCGTTCCGCCTGCCGTAAAGGGACTCGAACAGTTCGCCGGAACCGGTGATGTCGATCAATGGCCGCCAGCCGAGGGGCAGCCGTACCGGCAGATCCATGATGAGGTTGGTATTGACCGTGATGAGGCGTGCGGTGGACTCCGCGCGCTCCAGGTACCGGCCCAGCCAGTACACGCGCTCGGCGACGCGCGACAGCACGTTGGCGGTCACGCGGGTTGTTCCTTGGTCGCGGGTTCCACCACCCAGGTGTCCTTGCTGCCGCCGCCTTGGGACGAGTTGACCACCATCGAGCCCTTCCTCATCGCCACCCGCGTGAGGCCCCCCGTCGTAACGTAGGTATCCGCGCCGGAGAGGATGAACGGGCGCAGGTCCAGGTGCCGGGCTTCCACCCGGCCGTCCGTGAGCGTCGGTGCGGTGGAGAGAGAAATCATCGGCTGCGCCACGTAGTTGCGCGGATTGGCGCGAATCGAGCGGGCGAAGGCGTCGCGTTCGGCGTGGGTCGCCATAGGCCCCATGAGCAGGCCGTAGCCACCGGACTCGTTGGCCGGCTTCACCACCAGCTTGTCGAGATTGTCGAGCACGAAGTCGCGGTGTTGCTTCTCCACGCAGCGATAGGTTGGCACATTGGCGAGCAGGGGCTCCTCGGCGAGGTAGTAGCGGATCATGTCCGGCACGTAGCTGTAGATCACCTTGTCGTCGGCGACGCCACATCCCGGCGCGTTCGCCAGCGCCACGTTGCCAGCGCGCCAGGCGCGCATGAGGCCGGGCACCCCTAGGATCGAATCCTCCCGGAACGTCTCCGGGTCCATGAAGAGGTCGTCGATGCGACGGTAGATCACGTCCACCCGCTGGACACCGGCGATGGTCTTCATGTACACGCAATCGTCGTCGGCGACGAAGAGGTCCGGCCCCTCCACCAGTTCCGCCGCCATCGTCTGGGCAAGATAGGCGTGCTCGAAGTAGGCGGAGTTGTAGATGCCCGGCGTCAGCACCGCCACTACCGGCATTGTGTCTTGGCCACGTGCCAGCGAACGCAGGCAGGCGGCGAGCGCGAGCGGATAGTCGTCCACTGGATGGATGATGTAATCCTCGAACAGTTCCGGGAACACGCGCTTCATCACGGCGCGGTTCTCCAGCATGTAGGAAACGCCGGAAGGCACGCGCAGGTTGTCTTCGAGCACAAGGAAGCGGCCATTCTCGTCGCGCACGAGGTCGGTGCCGCAAACGTGCGACCAGACACCGTGGGGCGGGTCGATGCCGATGCACTCCTGGCGGAACTCGCGCGACTTGAGGATGTGGTCTTCGGGAACGAGGCCGTCGCGAATCGCGCGCTGGTCGTGGTACACGTCGTCGATGAAGGCATTGAGTGCCTTCACCCGCTGCTTGAGTCCCCGCGCCACCTCGTCCCATTCATGCTTCAGCACGAGCCGCGGAACGATGTCGAAGGGCCACTCGCGGTCGATCTGGGCGGGGCCGCCGTCCTCATCTTCGCTATAGACCGTGAAGGTGATGCCCATGGCGCGGATCGCCACCTCCGCCGCCGCCTTGCGCTCGGCGAGTTCTTCGGCGCTGAGGCCGGCGAACACCCGCATGA
>VXPR01000048.1:0-3338 GCA_009839405.1 Gammaproteobacteria bacterium | reverse complement strand
CCCGCATGACGCTGTCGGCACCGGGGCGCGACGCACCGTCCGGCGTCACCAGTTCATCCCACGCGCGGGTTGCGTCGTAGCTGGTCCAGTCGATGCTCATGTTGCGATCATGCAGCCGCCGAAGCTACGACCAAGTCGTGGACGAAGCGGAGCTTGTCGGCAGTCGTCGCGGCCAGCGAGAAGGGGTACGGGTCCGGCAGGCCCATGCTGCGGTTCAGGCTGTTCATCACCGTTGCGAGATCCTGCCAGTCGTCAAGGGTTCGGTCGAAGCATGCGCGAGCTGGCGGCAGTGGGGAGGTGAACGTGCGGCCCCCAATGCCGAGGCCGGCATCATGGGCGCTCTCCAGGGTGTCGGTCATGTGCAGGTAATGCGCCCAGGTTTCGGCGAAGTCTTCGAGCGGGTGGGAGGCGGCATAGGGCGTGACGTGGCAGCTCTGCCAATCCCCAGGCGGGCCATTGGTGTAGTGGCTGTCGAGGGCGTCGGCATAGCTCACTCGCTCGTCGCCGAACCGCTCGCGGAATCGTGCATGCGCGGCGCCTCCCTCCACCAGCCGGCGCCAATAGTAGTGCCCCGATTCGTGGCGAAAGTGCCCGAGCACGGTGCGATACGGTTCGTCCATGGCCTCGCGCATCTGCTCGCGCAACTCCGGCGCGGCTTCCATGAGGTTGATGGTGATGATGCCTTGGTCGTGGCCTGTCATCACCGGATCGTCCACCGGCGCCGTCGCCTGGGCCGTGTCGAGTCGGGCGTCGGCGAGGATGCGAAAGGCGAGGCCATCGGCACGTTCCGCCCTCCCCTCCACCGGCAGGCGCAGGCTGTGCAGGGAATAAAGCAGCCGCCGCTTGGCCTTCTCCACTTCGTACCAGAGCTTCACCCGGCGGCCGTCGGCGGGATCGGGCACCACCTCCGTGAGAGCGCAGGCGGCGCACAAGCGGTCCTCGCCGCCGCCGACCAGCCAGTTGCAGACCCTCCACTCGTCGTAGTTGCGGCAGAGGGCGTCCGCAGGAGCGAGGGGCCTCAGCGTCATTTGCGCGGGGTCGAAGCCAAGCCGGCGGCCGCATTGCAGGCAGGTGTCGTTGTCGAAGTGGATGCGGTTGCCACAAGTGCAGGTGAATGTGCGCACGATGCTTCCGTCTTCTGCTTCAAGTCCTTCCGTCGCCGGACTCTCTTACGAAAGGCCGGCAGTTCGCGCCAGCGAACTGCCGACGCGCCCGTTAGGGCGCGCGTGCTCGCATTCGCTCGCAGCTACGGCTAGGAGGTAAGCGCCGCTTTCTACGGCGCAGCCCCCTAGCCCCGCCATCGCGCCGCGAGGCACGCACCTTGCCTATCGCCTTCCTGGCGACGCGGCCGGAACGAACGTCCGCGTACTCGCTATTATCGCACCGACCAATCGGAGGCAAAGCGCACACCATGCTTGACGGAACCGTTCACCCCGACTTTGCCGATGTGGCGGCTACGCTCATCCGGCTGCTGCCCAGTTCCGGCCACGGCGGCGGGGCGGCCACCGTGTACCACCGCGGCCGCTGCGTGGCGGACATCTGGGGCGGCACCCGCGACGACGCCGGCACGCCTTGGAGCGAGGACACCATCGCGCCTTGCTTCTCCACCGGCAAGGGCATCGTCGCGACGCTCATGCACATGCTGATCGATCAGGGCAAGGCGGCCTATGACGATCCCGTGGCGCAGCACTGGCGCGGATTCGAGGCCGGCGGCAAGGAACGCATCACGATCCGGCATGTGCTGTGCCACGAGGCGGGCCTCTACCGCATCACCGACATGATCGCCTCGCCGCGGGAGATGCTGGACTGGGATCACATGTGCGGTCGCGTAGCCGCTGCCGAACCGGCGCACGAGCCCGGTGCCGCACATGGCTATCACGCCTTCACCTTCGGCTGGCTGCTCGGTGGCCTCATCGAACGACTCACGGGCAAATCCCTTGCCGCCGCCATCGCCGACGAGCTCGTGGCGCCACTCGACCTCGATGGCTGCTTCATCGGCGTGCCGGAGGAGGCCATGCCACGGCGAGCCGAACTCGAGAACGGCATGGCGGAGCCGCCCTCGGACAAGCCGGCGTGGCGCGAGAACGCACAAGAGTGGATCGAGACGGGACTCGCCCGGGTCGGCGTCGACCTCGCGGAGTTCCGCAACGCGCTGACGCCGTTCAATGAGCCGTTCGACTGGAATGCCGAGGAAACCGTGCAGGCGACGATTCCCGGCGCCAACGGCCAGTTCACCGCCCGCTCGCTGGCACGCGTGTACGCCATGCTGGCAGAAGGCGGCGAGATCGACGGCGTGCGGCTCGTCTCGCGGGAACGTCTGGTGGAGCTTTCGCGGGTGGAGAACCGGGGCCGCGACCGCGTCCTGATGATTCCCATGCACTGGCGGCTCGGCTATCACCGGGCGTTCACCTTGGGCAAGACGGCACCGGATGCCTTTGGCCACTACGGCTATGGGGGCAGCGGCGCGTTCTGCGACCCTTCGCGACGGCTGGCCGTGGCTTTGACGGTGAACACGGGCAGCGGCACTCCGGCCGGCGACTGGCGGATGCCACGCTTGGCGAGGGCTGCGATCGGTGCCGCGGACCGGATCGCCGCGGCAGACCCGGTCGGGATGGACGACTGATGCCGCAAGCCGGAGAACTGTACGAAGGTCTGGAGGAGCGCTTTCGCACCATCGGCCACCTGCGCCACGCCGAGTCCATGCTCTCTTGGGACGAGGCGGTGATGATGCCGAGCGGCGGCGGCAAGGTGCGCGCCGACGCCTTGGCAGCGCTTGCGGGAACCGTTCACTCGCTCGAAGCCGCGCCCGACATCGCCGAGTTGACCGAGGCCGCGCTCGAACGCGAGGACGATCCGTGGCGACGCGCGAACCTGGGTCAGATGGCGCGGGTGTCACGACGCGCTCGGGCGCTTCCCGAAGATCTGGTGACGGCGCTGACCCGTGCTTCGGCCGCAAGCGAGCAAGGCTGGCGCACGGCGAGAGGCGCCAACGACTTCGACGCCGTGGCAACGGGCCTAGAAGAGGTGCTTGCCCTCACGCGCGAGCGGGGTAAGGCCCTTGCCGAGGCGGCTGGCGACGCCACCGAACCGTACGACGCATTGCTCGACGAGTACGAGCCCGGCCTCACCAGAGCGATCATCGATCCCATTTTCGCGGAACTCCGCGATGTCCTTCCGGACTTGATCGACCGCGCCATTTCCCGACAAGCGCCGGCCGAAGCGCCGACCGGCCCCTTCCCCATCGCCGCGCAGGCAGACCTTGGTCGCAGCCTCATGCACAAGATGGGCTTCGATTTCGAGCGCGGGAGGCTCGACGTGAGCCACCACCTCTTCTGCGG